>JBFMHL010000037.1:0-19076 GCA_040753055.1 Thermodesulfobacteriota bacterium
GCTTCTGCTCCGGGAGGAGCCCCACCACCACGGGCATGATCACGATCCTGACCACGATCAGGACCATCATGATCACGATGACGAGATGCACCGGGACCAGAACCTGCGCTCGGCCTATGTGCATGTTCTGGCGGACGCGCTCACGTCCGTCTTCGCCATCACGGCGCTCCTGTGCGGGAGGCTCCTGGGATGGGCCTTCCTGGACCCGGTGATGGGCCTCGCCGGAGCCTTCGTCATCTGCATCTGGGCATGGGGGCTGTGCCGATCCACTGCGCGGGTGCTTTTGGACATGGACACGGACGGCGGGCTCTCCGCCCGGATTCGGGGCGTGCTGGAGCAGGGCTCCGCGGCACGGGTCACGGACCTGCATGTCTGGCGGGTGGCTCCGGGACGTTTCTCCGCCGTGATCTCCCTCACCCCCGGCCCGGGGGGAGAAAACCGGCCCGAAGCCTATAAAAAAACGTTGGCACCCTTCTCCGAGCTCGCCCACGTCACCGTGGAGATCAACCCGGAGGAGGGCGACAATCCTTCCTGAAGCGGAAACGCCGCTTCGCTTGGATGCTCCCCTTCTCTGCCGCTCCCCGCCTCTGCCGGAACCCGGCCTGCCGGGCGGGCGGGCAGATGCCCCTCCGGTTCCCGGCCGACAGCCCGAAAGAAAATCGGGGCGATGGTTTTACCCCTCCTTTCTTGCCTGCGGGCCATACTTCTTCTTGTTCTTGTCAATCTCGAGAGCGGTTTTCAGGCCCTTGTCGCGCACGGCGTAGACCTTGAGGCCCAGGTTGCCCATCTTGAAGAAGCGCCTGCCGTATTTTTTTAGCTCCTTCCAGTTCACCCGGAAGCCCAGCCCGGGAAGCGTCGGAGGCGCCAGGGTGCCCTTGTCGTGCATAAAAGGCGTTTCCAATACGGCGTCGCGTTTTCCCACCACCCAGGACGGGGGATTGAGGGGGTACTCCAACGGCTTTTTATCGGCGAAGCCCGAGGCGAGCATCATCTGGAGGTTGACCGCAAAACCGAAGCCGTTGGTCCAGGTATGGGGGGTATACAGGACCCCGTGCTTCTTGCAGAGCCCGATCACCTCCAGGGTCTGGGCGATGCCGCCCGCCATGACCGCGTCGGGCTGGTAGATGTGGTAGCATCCCTTTTCAATCATCATCTTGAGCTCGGGAAGGCCGCCGGAGTGGAGCTCGGCCCCGGAGATGGGCACCTTGCTATAGCGGGCGAGCTCCGCCTGGGCCTCGTAGTCGTCCATGGGAAGCGGCTCTTCGATCCAGGCCACGCCCAGGTCGGCGCAGGCGTCGGCGAAGTACTTGGCGCGGGCCAGGTCCCAGAGGGGGGCGTCGTTCACGATGGTGACGCGCCAGCCCTGATTCACGTCCACGCCCACGGTCATCTTGTCGCCGAGGGCCTTGCACACGGCCGCCACCTGCTCGATGTCCTTTTCCACGTCGAAGTCGTGGACCCTGAGCTTGATGGACCGAAAACCTTCGTCAAAGCGGGCCCGTGCCTCCTCCACCCGGGCCTCGGGGGATTTCACCTCGCCCGTGGAGGCGTAGCACCGGACGGTCTGCGCCCGGCCTCCCAGGAGCTCGTACACGGGCTTGTTGGCCGCTTTCCCCTTGATGTCCCAGAAGGCGGGCTCGATCCAGTGGGCGCGTATCCCCAGATAGCCGATCTCCCGCAGGCGCTGGCGCATGATGTCGGTGTCCAGGGCGTCCAGGCCCAGCATGTAGGGAGCAAGCAGATACCCCAGGCCCTTTCGTTCGGTGGCGATGGCCGGCCCCGCGGAGAAGCCTTCGATCCCGCTTTCCGTGATGATGCGGATGAGATCGAAACGGTTTTCCGTCTGGGGGTAGCCGGGAATCCAGGAGGGGTAGAAGGGATGGTCCAGGGGAACGCGGACGTGATAGAGCTCGATGCAGGCGATCTTCGTCATGGTGCCTCCGCAATGCCGGGCCGAGAATTCCTTGGGCAATGGAAAAAGCCGGGGCTTCTCTTCCTTGGCCCCGCCCTTTCCCCCGCGATCTCATCCGCTTTTACTTGCCCCCCTGCTTCTTCTCCTTCACACCCTCGGCGCCGATGGTGAGGATCACGTCGTTTCCCACCAGGGTGGGAAGATCGTAGGTCATTCCGAACTCGCTGCGCAGTATGGAAAACGAGGTGACGAACCCCACGCGCTGGCCTCCCCAGGGATCGTTTCCCATGCCGGTAAGCCGCGCATCCACCTTGACCGGCTTGGTCACCCCCATGAGGGTCAGCTTGCCGGAGACTTCGTAGTCGCCCTCGCCCTTCTTGGAAATCTTGTCGGAGACGAAGGTGATTTCGGGGAACTTCTTCACGTTGAAGAAGTTGGGGCTCTTGAGGTCGTCATCCCGCTGCTTGTTGAAGGTGTCTATGGAATCGGCGGCCACCTTGAGGTTGACCTTGGAGTTCTGGGAGTTCTTTTCGTCGAACACGATGGTGCCCGTGAGGCTGTTGAAGCGGCCCTGGAACCAGGACACGCCCAGGTGCCGGATGCGGAAGACGGTGGTGCTGTGCACCGGGTCCAGCGTATAGGTGTCCGCCGCCAGGGCCGGAGCCGCCATAAGGAGGGACAAAAGAAAAACGCCGATCACGAGCTTTTTCATGGTCCAGTCCTCCGTTCTTGGGGTCATCGCAAAATCCTTTGCTGCCGGTACCCGTGCTTCCGCCGCCATCGTAGTACAAAACGAAACCGGCTTGGCCTGCCTTCCTTTTATGCCAACGTTTTGGGCAAAGCCTGCGCCTAGGACAGAAAGAATCAACCGGAAAGCCCCATACAGCCCCCGCTTCTTTCGCCTTTTTGGTTTTGTTCCCCTTACTTGAACGCCAGCGCAAAGGCCTGGGCCCCGCGGGTTTTCAGGTTGAACAAGAAAAGGATGCGCAGGGCGTAGCATACGGCAAGCTGGGCCGGGCCGTAGTTGGCCGAGTCGAAGGCGGAGATGGCCCGATCCGGGCGGATGTTGGCCAGCCTTTTGGAGAGGTCGTGAAACGGCCAGCCTTCGTTCCATGCCCGCACCCGTGAAAAGCCGGCACGGCGCAGAAGGTCGGCGATCTCGTGGCCTTCATAGTGGCGCACGTGGCCCACGTATCTCTCCGTCTCTCCCACCCGCCCGGACTGGGTGGACAGGATGAGGGCGCCCTGGGGGCGGAGGGCCTCCCGGATGTTTTCCAGGTAGTCGCCCGGCCGGGTCAGGTGCTCGATGACCTCGGAGCTGATGGCAAGCTCCGGGGAAAAGGGGAGCCGGCGGGCCAGGCCCGGCAGGCTCGCATCGGCGGAGACCCAGGCTATCTCCGGATGCACGGTGCTGTTCTTCTCCACCTGGGCCGGGGAGAGGTCCACGCCGCAAAGCCTGACGTCGGGCCTGCGTTTTTGGATGGTGTGGAGGAGCGCTCCGTCTCCGCAGCCGAAGTCGCAGACCGAGGCGGGGGAAAGGGCGGACACCAGGGAAAGGATGCGCTTGCGCCGCAGGCGGGGGGCCGCCATGTACTTCCAGTAGCCTTGCCCGGTGGCGGCGTAGCCGTCGTAGTAGGCCTGGTTTCGGGCGGCCGCTTGATCGGCATCGGTTTGCTGGGACGGTGGGTTCATCGTGCATCCGCCGGAAACAGGGCTTTTTGGCCCGAAGGAAATGGCGCCAAAGATCTATAAGCTGTTTCATAACCCCATCTGACGCCCCAGGGCGGCGTTCCGGGCCTTCTCAAAATGCTCACATACAAAGCAGTATGCTCCGCTTTTTCGTCGGCCCGCGCCTTGCCCTGAAACGTGACCCGGGGTTATGAAGCAGCTTCTACCTATTCTCCGCGTGGGCGAACAGAACGTAGGCCGCCCAGAGAAAAAGCCGGTGGTCCGCCTTGTGCTTCCGGTGCTCGGAAAGCATGCGCGACACGAACCCCCGGTCCAGGAGCCCGTTTTCCGCAAGCGGCAAAAAGCCTTGTGCGAACCAGGGACCCACGGGCGCTCCGAAGCCTTTCTTGGGTGCGTCCAGCACGCTTCTCGGCAGCACACGGGAAAGGGCCTGCTTCAATATACGCTTTCCCCGGCCGCGTGCAAACTTGTATCCGGCCGGGAGCCGGGAGGCGAAGTCGGCCAGGCGCACATCCAAAAAAGGAGCACGCAGTTCCAGGGAATGCATCATGGATGCCCGGTCCGCCTTCACCAGGATGTCGTTTCCGAGGTAGAGGTGGGTGAAGAACTCCTGGGTGCGGTCCGTGAGGTCCGGGCTTGGGCAGGAGTCCCAGCATGCAATGGCGTCCTCGTAGATCTCCTCCACGGAAAAAGGAAAGAGCGCGCAAAGCTCTTCGGGCCCCAGCGGCCCCATCCACACCGCGTTCCAGAGCTTCCGGTGGTGGGAGAGGCCGCGCAGGGTTCGCTTGAGGGCAAAGTCCAGGCTGATGTTGCGGTGCGAGACCGGCAGCCGGGAGGCCAGCAGCGACACCGCCCGGTGCACCGGGCGGGGTACCGCGCGGTCGTAGAGGTCGGCCAGGGCCAGGGCCTTGAAAGGGTCGTAACCCGCGAAAAGCTCGTCTCCCCCGTCGCCGGAAAGGGCCACCGTGACCTCGCGCCTCACCTCCCTGCACAAAACATAGGTGGGAATGAGGGAGGAGTCGGCCAGGGGCTCGTCCAGGCGCGCGACGATCTCCGGGCACAGGTCCCGGGCCCCGTCCATGGACAGCAGGAACTCCCGGTGGTCCGTGGCCAGGGAGCGGGCCAGGCTCCGGGCCTTGCCCGACTCGTCGAAGGTCTTTTCCCGAAAGCCCATGGAAAAAGTGCGGACCCGGTTCGCCCCGGCGTGGCGGGCGGCCATGGCCGCCACGGCCCCGGAGTCCACGCCGCCGGACAGGAGAACGCCCAAGGGAACGTCCGCCTCCAGTCGTATCCGCACGGCGTCCGAAAGGAGAGCGCAGAGCTCCTCGGCGGTCTCGGGGGATGGCCGGGGGGGCAGCGACCGGTCGGGACGTATGGAGTAGCGATAGAAGGTGCGGCGGGATATCTTGGGGCCGTCCAGGTCCACCCACAGGTTCTCGCCCGGACAAAGCTTGGAAACCCCTTCGCAGAGGCTGGCCGGGGCGGGCACGTAGCCGTAGGCCAGGTACTTGGCCAGGCCCTTCTGCGAGATTTCCGCGGAAACCGCCGGGTGCTTCCGCAGGGCGGAAAGCTCGGAGGCAAAGACAAAGGCGCCTCGGGATGCCGCGTAGAAAAGGGGCTTTTCCCCGAAGCGGTCCCGGGAGAGGAAGAGCCCGCGCCGTTTTTTATCGTACACCGCAAAGGCCCACATGCCGTTCAGGCGCGAGGGAAGCTCCATTCCCCACTGCTCGTAGCCGTGGACGATGACCTCGGTGTCCGAGTGGGAGGAGGAGAACCGGGAACCCCGAGCCACCAGCTCGGCGCGGAGCTCGGCGTGGTTGTAGATTTCTCCGTTGTAGACCACCACCACGTCACCGGCGTGGTTTTCCATGGGCTGGGCCCCGCCGGAGATGTCCAACACGAAGAGCCTGCGGTGCCCCAGGCGGACCCCAGCCTCCGGGTCGTGAAAGAACCCGCAGGCGTCCGGACCCCGATGGACGAGGCTGTCCGCCATGGCCTGAACGGCCTCCGGGCCAGCTCCTCCGGTAAATCCGCAGATTCCGCACATGGTTGGATGGCTTCGGCAAGACCCCGGATCATGATGGGGTCACGGCAAATTCGAAACGCCCGCCATACTTGGGAACGCGCCGGGCGGGCGCATTTCCGGCGGGCCGGCCCTCTCAGCGCTCATAGGCTTCGCGCAAAGGACTCCACCTCCCGGGCCACCTCCTCCGGGGCCTCGGAGGGAAGGAAATGGCCGCAGTCCGGGAAGAAAACGATCTTCCGGGCACCGAAGCGGCCGGCATACTCCTTGGGGATGTAGGGATCGTGCTCGCCCCACAGGACCTGGACCGGCACCTTGCGGGCGAGCTCCGCGAAACGAAGCTCGGAGCCGGAGAAGGTCCAGGGATCCGTGGCGCGGTAATGGGTGAGCACCATCCTCCGGGTGGCCGGAGTGAAGTTGTCGTACATCCGGCGGATGGCCTGCCGGGAAAGCTTCCGGGAGCCCCGTTTGAGCTCCAGAAAAAAGAGCGGGAAGGAGGTGGCCTTCATGGCCAGCTCTCCCAGAAGGGGCGTGCGCCACACCCTGGCCCAGAAGTGCCAGTGGTAGGATGCGTGGAAGACCGTGTTGATACAGGTGATGGTGGCCACCCGCTCCGGGTGCTCGCAGGCCCAGGACAGCCCGTAGGGCCCGCCGAAGTCGTGGACCGCCAGATGGACGGGGCCCTCCGCCCCCGCGGCGTTCAAGAAGGCCTCCACAAAGACGGCCATCTCCGGCAGGGTGGCGGTGAAGGACGGGGGAGCCTCGCTCTTCCCGAACCCCGGCAGGTCCGGGACCAGGCAGGTGAAGCGTTGTGAAAGCCGGGGCGCCACGCCTTCCCACAGGGCACCCGTGTCCGGGTTTCCGTGAAGGAGAAGCATGGCCGGCCCGCTGCCCGATTTCCGGTAGGCGGTGAAAACGCCCGCTGCATTGCAGAAGGCGAGGGTGTCGCTCATGTCCAGGGTCTCCGGACCGGGGCCAGGCTACAAATCCTTGCCGTAGTAGAGGGCTTGCTTGCTGATGGCGATCCCCAACTCCTCCTGCACAAGGTCGCTGGCTTTCTCGGAAAAGGGCGCATAAACCAGGGTGGCCTTCTCGGGCTTGAAATGGACCCGCGAAAGCCCTTGGAAAATGGTCCGCAAAGGCTTGCCGAAGGTTGCCAGGACGATCTTCAGGCTCTGGGCGGCCTCGGACAAGGGCAGGTTCGCAGGATAGGCCTTGAGCCCGGGGGCCTTCTCCTCCACCTCCCCGGAGAAGGGAGTCAGGGTCACCTGCTTGGCGGTGCGCAAAAAGAGGTGCGGGTGCACCTTGAACGCGGGAATCCAGAAGGAGAAGGGTTCGGTCTCCCACTCCTGGCGGATGGCCTTGGGCAGGTTGGCCACACGAATCATGTCCGCGTAACTCTTGAGCTTGATGCCCTTGGTTTCCACCTCGATGCGCCAGAAGGGAAGGTAAATGGCTTTTTCATCGCGGGAGAAGATGGTCTTCACCAGGATCTTGCGGAACTCCTCGCCCCGCGGCGACCAGCCCGAGTTGCAGCCTTTGCAGACAAAGACCACGCCCGACTTGTCGCCTTTCAGGTCCCACCCGCAAAAGGGGCATATGGCCGACAGGAAGCGGGGCGACCAGCGGGAAAGCTGGGCCAGGGACCCGGTAAGCTCGCCGATCTCCTGGGGGCCCAGGGTCGCCACCGGCTTTTTCAGCACCGCATCCACCAGAGTGTTGCCGCTCACCAGAAAGGGGGCGAATACGATGCTGGCGGTTTCCCCCAGGTAGGTCTTTTCGTAGACCTCCTCGACCTGGTCGTCGCGCACCGTTTGGATCTGCTTCTCAATGGTTTCCAGGGCTTCGGGGAAAGGCAGCACGGGCCGCACGAACCTTCCCTCCACGCCCCGGGCCGCGAACCGCATGTGAAGCGTCTGGGGGCGGATCCCCATGCTCCGCGGCACATGGGACTCGGGCAGGGCCAGGGTGGTGGCGTCCACGATCTGCGAGTCTATCTTGAAGGGCACGGCCTTGTACATGATCCCCCGGAAGCGCCAGTAGGGCAGATACAAGAGATCGTCCCCGCCGTTCTTCACGTCCAGGCAGTAGCGAAACGGCCCCTGGGAGGTCACGTACAGGCGGACCCGGCAATGCCCGCACATGAGCAGCCGGTCCGACTCGTCCATGGAAACGGGTGCCCCGCACTGGGGGCAGGAATGGTCAATGGTCAGATTCAAGCTTCTCTCCACACTGGTTGCAGAACTTGGAATCGCTCAGGTTCTTGGTGCCGCAGGCGGGGCACTGGGACTCTTGGGGCTTGGGGGCCACCGGCTTTCCGCAGCGGCTGCAGAACCGGGCGTTCATGGCGAGGTTCTTCCCGCACTCCAGGCATTTCTGGAAGACCACGATTTGATGTCCGCAGTGGGGGCAGAAACGGGCGCCCGCCTCCACGGGGTTCTTGCATTCCGGGCACTGCTCCTGAACCTTGGGGGCGTCGCCCTTTACCAAAGCGCCCCCCACCAGGGAGGGAAGCACCATGCCAATGCCCAGCCCCAGGCCCGCGCCGGTTTCTCCCCCGCTCTGCTCCGCAGCCTTTTCCATGGCCATGGCGGCCTTGAGCTTCACCAGACGGTCCAGGTCCCCGAAGAGGGAGAGGCTGGATTTTGCGTCCATGGCCTTCTGCACCTCGGGCGGGGGCGTGATGGACTGGATGTAGAGATTGGTAAGAGAGAGGCCGAACTGGGAGAAGTCCTCCGCCAGCTTCTTCTGGAGCCCCTCGGAAAGCTCGTCGTAGCGGGCCGGCAGGTTCAGGAGGCTGTCCAGGTTCTCCCCCATGTAGTCGTTGAACCGGCTCACCACCACTCGGGCCAGGTACTGCTCGATGTCCTCGGTGGTGAAGACTCCCTGGGTGCCCACCAGGCGGTTGATGAACAGGACCGGCTGGACCACCCGGATGTTGAAGTTTCCGAAGGCCCGAAGCCGGATCAGCCCCAGCTCGGAGTCCTTGAAGGCAACGGGGTCGCGGGTGCCCCAGGAAAGGTCCGTGAACGTCTTGGTGTTGACCAGGTACACCTCGGCCCGGAGGGGGCTGTTGAAAGCCCAGGGAGCCGACAGGATCTTGGTGAGCACCGGCAGGTTTCCGGTCCGCAGGGTGTGCCGGCCCGGCCCCAGGGCGTCATGGGCCCTGCCTTTGTAGAAGAAGACGGCGGCCTGGCTTTCGCGCACCGTGAGCTGGGCCCCGTACTTGATCTCCCCGGATCCGACCTCCGGAATGCGGTGAACCAGCTCCTTTCCGGTCTCATCGAACCACTCGATGTTTTCCAAAAAAAACAAGTTGTTGGTTCCCATCGGCGCCCCTTTTCCCGCCGGCCTTTGCGCCGGCCGCTGCTTTCATGGCGGTTATCGGTGCAGGCTTACTTGCGCGGCGCGTACTTGGAAAAGTCGCAGGCCACAGTGGTGGTGATGTTGATGGAGTTCACCACATGGTCCAGGATTCCTTTGACCATGGGAGAGCACTGCTCGTACTCGTGCTCAAGGCTGGTCACGTCGGCTTCCTCCACCACGCAATCCTCCGATATATACACCTTGGCGTTGGCCGGCTCGTGGCCGACCTTGATGTGGGAAAGCGAGCCCAGGCAGTCGCCCTTGCCGAGCCTTGCCAGCGGAACCGGTCCCTTGGGAGTCTGGCGGATCACCGCACCGGTTCCTGCCATGACCACCCGGATCCCATTGGCGTCGCCCTCGGGCTCCGGAAGCGGCTTCATGTTCTTGGCAAACTCCGCTACGGGCAGGAGCGTCTCCAGGTAAGTTTCCACCACCCGGTCGGTCACCTCCCGGAGCCTCTTGTCCAGGCTCATGGCGAAACGCCGGAGCTCGAAAGACAACAAGGCGAACTCGGTGTGCATGCGCTGGAGGTCCAAAACCCCCAGGATCACATCGGTGGCCGCGATGAGGGTGGCCGTGCGCACGCTTCCGCTGACCAGGAGGGAGGAGATGTTGCCCACCAGGGCTCCGGGTCCCAGGCGCACAACCCGAAGCTGGCCCTTGGTCGTCTCCCGAACCACGTCGGCGTATCCTTCCAGGATGACGCAGACCCAGTTGCCGTGCCTGCCTTCCTGGACGATGGTGCCTCCGCTCTGGATCTCCTCCTCTTCCACCACGTAGCCGTAGTTGGAAACCGGCCGTTTGAGGACGGGGAGATAGGCATACTCGTCGCTGGGCTCGGTCTTCTTTTTGTCTTCTTGCTCCTCCCGGGAGGGTCCCAGCTTTTTCACCTGGCCGTCGTCCAGAAGCCGGGCCCCGTCCATGACCAGCTCCATGAGCCCGGCCTTGATGACGGGAGAAACCGTGACCTCGCTTTTGACGAAGGAGAAGTCCCCCTCCACCCATCCGAAAAGGTCGTAGGCGGCGGGCAGTCCGTTCTTGCCCATGCACGACGCGTTTATCGGGTTGCCTTTCACGAAGTAGATGAGCCCCGGCTCCGGGGCGTAGGGACTCACGATGCGAAGCACGCCCGTGGCCAAAGCCCCGTTCAGAAGCTGGAGCAGCTCTCCCATGGTGAGAAAGCCCATCTTTCCTGTAAGAACGTTTTCTGCCGTCATTTTCTTTTCATCCGATACGGGGGGCGGCTCCCCATTGGTATGGGTTTCCGGTTGCCTGAGCTATACCCTTGCAGCCAAGGCCGTCTTGGTGAAACCGGGATCGCGGACAAGGGCCGAAGCCAGCTCCCCTATGGCCCCGGTAAGCGCCAGGGAGATGAGGTCGCCCGTGGCCGCGGTCCCGGTGGCCGAAAGCACGGCCGACCAGGCTGCAGATCCGTTGCCCGGATACGTAAGCCGAAAATCCGCTTTGATGTTGCATTTGAGCAGGCAACGGGCGAAGCCCACCATCACCCCGAAGCCCAACTCCTCCACGCGGGCGCAAAGCTCCGCTCCGGAGCCCTCCCGGCCCTGTTCGAACCCGGCCTGGGCCAAGGCCTGGGCTACTGCGTCCCGCAGGATCTCGGCGACGGGACGGGCCGCTTCATAAGTGCCCGCGGCAAGCCCGCCGCCCTGGCCGACGCGCTCCATGACAAAGCGAGGATTCCCTCCCCTGGCGTCTGTGAAGGCTCCCAGGGCTATGGTCCGTGAATCCGCGCCGGCGAGAGGCTGAACCCGGCCGGGGGGAAGGTGAAATGACAAATCAATGCATCGAACCTGTTCCATGGCAAGCAATTTCCCTCCGGGGCCGGGGTCCGGGGAGAGGTCCGGCCCTTGTTGGCAGGATGGCACGAACGGCTTGAAAATCCAAATATAACCCAACTCATAGGCTATTGCAAAGGCTTGGGAGCGCAAAAAAGCCCGGAGGGCCTCAAACGGCCGCACCGGGCTTTTTCCGAGGGGGAATCGAAAAGCTACATCGCCACGGGGCTTACATCCTGCGCCTTGGGGCCCCTGTCGCCCTCCACCACAGTGAACTCCACCCGCTGGCCTTCCGTCAATGTTCGGAAGCCCTGGCCGGAGATCCCGGAATAATGGACGAACGTGTCCCCGCCCTTGTCGCGGGTGATGAAGCCAAAACCCTTTGCCTCGTTGAACCATTTTACCGTTCCGATTTCCTTCTCCGACATGTGAGCCACCTCCCTTTTGAAAAACGCCTGAAACATGCCCGGTGCCGGAAAGAACTCCGCAACGGGCAACGGCCCCCGGAACGGGCCGCTTTCCCGGGCCTTAGCCCCGCCATTTTGGAACAACCCTGCCGATGGGCGGACCGGCTGCCCAGCTTGGCCGGGCCGGCCTGCTCATCCGCCGAAATATTTTACCGCCCCCAAAACCCAACCCAACCGCAAATGACGCGGAGACGCGGCGTTGCGAAGGCGGTACCGGAGGCGCCGCACTCGGCGATTCCCTGGTCGGGCGGTTTCTTTTCGGGGCCGACAGTTATGGAGAGGTTTTGGGGATTACGCTCCAAAACGAAAAGGTATGGGCCAAGGCAAGGGGCGCACTACGATACCGCAGGCAACCGGGGACAGAAGGAACGGCAAGGAAGGGCTCTGCACAAACGAGGGTGAAGCCTTATGCATGGTATCCAAACGAGTCATATTCGAAGAACGGCACAACAGCACGGCGGAGGGGAACACCAAGTTTTACTCATTCCGGGCCAAGCCCGTATTCCCTATTACTAAAGTCCCGCAGAAAATCCATTTCACGTACTGACATTTTATATATACCACTCCTTTTGGGAAATATCCATAAAAATCCACCGTCCAGGGGCGGAAAATCTCGACCCGGTTTTCTTTTTTTATTATACATCGAATTGCCTTTTCCTTTTTTTTAGAAAGCACGGAAACGACATGCAAATAGTAAAAGACCTGGGCGAGAGGGTGCCCGGCAGCCTGAGAGCCGCGCTCACCGAGGCCGCCCTCCACCTGAAAATGACGATTCCAAAGGCCGATGTATCGGGATTGAGCGAGTACAACCGAGCCTACCTCGGACGTAAGCTAGCCGTGCTGGACGACGTGCTCTGCCTCTATGCGACGATCCTCGGGCTCGCCCTGGCCCGAACGGGAAAAAAGCTCTCCGAAACGACCTTCGTCGAGTACGGGGCGGGACTCGGCCTCATGTCCCTTCTGGCCGTGCGGGCCGGCGTGGGAACGGTGATCGTGAACGACATCTACGACGTTTCGGTCGAGGACGCCGGAAAGCTCGGCCGGATATTGGGCCTCGCCCCGGCCCGCAGCGTGTGCGGGACCCTGGAGGACGTCCTCCGGACAACCCAGGACCAAGGGCTCCGTATTGACGCGGTGGCTTCCTACGACGTCATCGAGCACGTCTACGACGCGAGCGGCCTCTTCCACCTCCTGGCCGCCCTGCCCGGCCCGGTGAGCGTGACCATGGCCAGCGGTGCCAACCCTTACAACCCCCGCATAGCCCGGCCCATCCGCAGGCTGCACCACGACGTGGAAACCCGAAACCGCGAGCCGGAGCCGGGCCGCAAGGAGCGCGACTGCCTTTTGAGCTACCGGGAGGCACGGGCGGAGATCGTCCGGCAGTGCTTCCAGGAGGCCGGGCGCAGGCCCGGGGAACAGGAAACGCAAGCCCTGGCAGAGCGCACGCGGGGCATGGACGCGGCGGACATACGGCAGGCGGTTTCCTGGTATCTTACCAAGGGTGCCCTTCCCGCCGGGCCCGCGCACCCCTCCAACACCTGCGACCCTTACACGGGCAACTTCGCGGAGCGCCTGATGTGCCCCGGAGAGCTTTCGGGCATCCTTTCCAAAAACGGCTTCCGCGCACGCGTGCTGGCCGGGCGGTACGGGGCCGCGAAAAACGCCGCGTTGGCCGCGGCCAAGGCCCTGGCCAACGCGGCCATCCTCGTTTCCGGACCTGCGGCAATGGCCCTTAGCCCTTATTATGTGGTATACGGCGTAAAGGACGAATAGCTCCTCTCCAGCAGAAACCGGAGTCGGCGCCGGATTCCGCCGGCGCAAAACCCGGACGTTTGCGGGCCGCTTTTCCTTGCGGCCGGACACCCATTCGGATCTCGCGCATGAACACAGCTTACATCAACGTCATCGAGCGGCCCGACCGGCTCTCCGGTGTGTTCCAGCGGATCGCAAACCAGCTTTCCGCGTCCCGGCAATTGGGGCTTCCCATTGATTTTCATCTTTTCTGCTATGAAAACCCGTCCCGCGTCCCGGAAGGGCTCTTCGTTCACCTCCTGCCGCCACCGAGGAACCGGGCGTTCAAGGTCTGGGCCCAGTACCTGGCCGTGAAAAAGGTGGCGGACGGCTACGATGCCGTGATCCTGCGGGAGCTTCCCCGCACGCCCCTGTACGCAAGCATCTTTGAAAAACGGAATTTCGCCCTGATCACCGAGCACCACACCCGGCTCCTCTCCGAGATCCTGGCCTCGGGCCGGGGGCTCAGCTTCCTGGTGCAGCGGGTCTCCACCGGCATGTGCCTGGCCCAGAGCGACGGCATGATCTGCGTCACCGGCGAGATCTGCCAGGACCAGAAGGCCCATGGGTACAAAGGCCCAACCAGGGTCATCTCCAACGGCATCGCGGTGGGCAAGGTCTCCCGGACCGGGTTCACCCCCTTTGACGGGTCGGTCCTGGATCTGGTCTTCGTGGCCAGCGCGCCTCAGCCCTGGCACGGGCTGGAGAGGCTGGCGCGGGGCCTGGACCGCTATCACGGCGAAACGGCCGTGAAGGTGGACGTGGTGGGGGACATTCCGGAAAGCGCCCTGCAGACGGACAACCCCCGGGTACTGGTCCGCTTCAACGGGCCGCTCACGGGCCAGGACCTGGATCTGGTGATGGCCCGGGCCAACATCGCCATAAGCTCCCTTGCGCCTTACCGGAAGCGCATGCGCGAAGCCTGCTCGCTCAAGACCCGGGACTATATGGCCCGAGGAATCCCCTTCATCTACGCCTACGACGACCCGGACGTGCCCGCGGACTTCCCTTACGCTCTGAAGCTGGGGAACGACCCATCCCCGGTATCCCTGGATGCCATGATCCTCTTTGCGCGGGAGATGGCTTTGAAAGCCAAGGAGGAGGACATAAGCCGGGCCATGCGCAGCCATGCCGAAGAGCACATGGACTTCGGGCCCAAGATGGAGGCCTACCTTGCCTTCGCCCGGGAGACGGTAGACGCCCGGCAGGAGTAGCCGAGCCCGATTCGGGACGAAAAAGGAAGCAATTCCGAGGGTCGGGAAAGAAGCCGCTTACGAGTTGCGGGTGACGGAGATGGTCCAGTCGCCGTTGGCGTCCACGTGGAAGTAGTAGGTGGATTCCGCGAAGGTCACGTCCACGGAAGCGCGGATGCTGCCCGAGTGGTTGGAAATCAAGATGCCGGTGTTGGAAGAACTCAGCATGTCGTAGTAGCTCAAAGAGGCGGCCGAAGTCCCGAAATGATCCAGGGTGACGGTGTAGTTTCCGGCCGCCAGTTTGATGGGGGATGTGTCGTCGCTGGCATAGCTGGAGTAATACATGCTCTGGCCGATGCCCGGACCATCGGCCGCCTCGATGTCCGAGGCGCCTCCGGTGTTGGCGCTGTTCGTTCCTGTTGACGTGGGAGTTCCCGTGGACCATCCCTCGGGGCCGCAGCCGGGGAAAAGGAAGCAACACACGCTGATGAGAATCAGAACTGCCGCGGACCTGACAAAGTGCATGGGTTCCCCCTTGCGCCGTTTCGTTTGATTTGCATCGGATGGGTTGAGAGTGGAAACAACCTACTCCCTAAAGGCGGCGGCGTCAACCTGCGAATGAAGGTTGCGGACCTTGTTTTCCGTCGGCGCAAAGGGAAATCTACGCATCTTGACGGTGTGAGGTTCATCCGCCCCCCCCCCCCGGCACTGCGCCAGCCTCCGTACGTTCCGTACTGCCGGCCGTGGCCTCCCTAGCATCCGGGCCACCCGAGGCCGCGCACGGACTCGGGGTCTCATGGAGGCCTTCTCTCGCTCTTTTCTCTTTCCTTCGCACCGGAGTTGTCATGCCCGAGTTTCATTTCGACGGCGAGAAGTACCGCGCCTCTTCGGCGCCCATGCGCTCCTGGGGGCGCTCCGCGCTCTCCGACCTTGCCTTTTCCGGCGACGAACGCGTTGTGGACCTGGGCTGCGGCTCCGGGGAGCTGGCCTCGGAGATGGCGGACCGGGTTCCGCAAGGGAAGGTTCTGGGGCTGGACGCCAACGAGTCCATGATTCGTGCGGCGAGAGAAAAACACCAAAAGCCGAACCTTTCCTTCGCCGTCTCCGACATACGCGAGCTCGCGCTCCTAAACGAGGTGGACCTTTTCTTCTCCAATGCCACGCTCCACTGGATCAAGGAGCACGACCGCCTGCTGGCGGCCCTGTACCGCGGGCTCGCTCCCGGAGGCCGGGCGCGGCTCTCCTTTGCCGGTCGGGGCAACTGCCCGCATTTTTTCGCCATCGTAAAGGATATCTCCGCCGCCGCTCCGTTTGCCCCCGCCTTTGCCGGCTTTGTCTGGCCCTGGTACACGCCGGGGCCGGAGGAGTATCGGGAAAAGGTCTCGCGCCTGCCCTTTTCCTCGGCCCGGGTCTGGGAGGAAACCATCTCCCAGGATTTCCCCGAGGAGAAAGCGCTCCTGGGCTGGCTGGACCAGCCCGCTCTGGTGCCCTTCCAGACCCATCTGGCCAAGCGCGCCCCGGAGCTTTCCGCAGGTTTCCGCAAGCAGGCCGCCGAGAGGATGACGCAGGTCTCCCGGCAGGCGGATGGGAGCTTCCGGGAGACCTTCATCCGCATCCACGCGCTGCTGGTCAAGTAGGGGCCGGGGACAAATCGGAACCTTCGGTTCCCATCCAAAGCACTCCTGCGGCCGGTCAAAGTTACTCCAAGTCTTTTTCGGAACCTGGAGTTCCTCTATGCCCCGTTCAGGAACTTCGGGTTCCTTTTTTCTTCATAATTAACCCACCGAAATCTTTATTGATAGAGAAAAAACGCACCGGCCGCGCCTGTGCCGATATTTTTCCGCTCTATTTTTTATAAGTTAATTTAAATAGTTATAAATATGGCACTGAAATTGATAATGGGAGGTTGGATCGGACGGAAACCCATACCCTAGGCCTTGCCCCGATGCCCAAGAATGAGCCACTGGTTACCATCGAAGGCATCGTGATGCCGGCGGATTGGGACGCGGAAGGACATGTGACCGCGGTTTCCGTCTCCACCAGCGACGAGCTGGAGTACCGGGTTGCGGGGCGCAAGTCCCGGGGACTCTTCCAGCTCCTTAGAAAACCGGTTTTGGTACGCGGATACGTTAGCGAAACCGAAGAAAACAGGCTGACCATTCGGGTGGAGAGCTTCTACGGAAAGTCCCAGGGCCCCGCGCCCGCGGGAAGCAACGGCCAATAGAGGGAAAAGCCCGGTAAGGCAACCAAGCACATCCTGAAAACGGTCATGGAGAAAGCGAGGAGACTAAAGACCATGGAAACGCAATTGCTGCTCACTGAAGACTGGGAGCCTCCAAGTTGTTCCAACAAGAAACGAGCGGCAGCAACCGCGGCCGAGGCCGCGGCGACCGGGCCCGAACCTTCGGAGCTTACAGACGGCCGAAGCCAGGGGCTTAAGATTGTTTCCATAGACAGGAAGCCCGCCTGCGTCATCGGAGAGATGAGACGCACCTTCCGGGACCGCTTTTTCCCGGAGGCCACGGACCGCATGTGGTCCGACTGGAGGTGGCAGGTCAAGAACCGGATCACGGACGTGCGGAAGCTTTCCCGCATGCTCCGGCTGAGCGAGCAGGAGCTCTCGGCCCTTACCGTGGCCGGAAGCCCCCTGCCCTTTGCCGTAACCCCCTACTACGCGGCGCTTCTGGACCCGGAGAACCCGGACCACGCCTTGCGCCGCGCGGTGGTGCCTGTGAGCCGCGAGCTCACCATGAGCTTCGGGGAAGCGGACGATCCCCTGGGCGAGGACGGCCACTCTCCGGTTCCCGGCCTGGTGCACCGCTACCCGGACCGGGTGCTCTTTCTGGCCACGGGGTTCTGCTCCACCTACTGCCGCTACTGCACCCGCAGCCGGCTGGTGGGACACGGCTCCAAGGACACCTTTTTGAAAGGCAGGTGGGAGAAGGCCATCGCCTACATAGCGGAGACGCCCCAGGTGCGGGACGTGCTCATCTCCGGCGGCGACCCCCTCACCCTGGACGATGCGAAACTGGAGTGGCTCCTTTCCAAGCTCCGAGAGATCCCCCATGTGGAGATCGTGCGCCTGGGCACCAAGGTTCCCATGGTGCTGCCCCAGAGGGTGACTCCGGCGCTCACGCGCATGCTGAGGAAGTTCCACCCGTTGTGGATCTCCATCCACTGCATGCACCCGGAGGAGATCACCGAGGAGTCCTCGGAGGCCTGCCGCAGGCTGGCCGACGCGGGCATCCCCCTGGGCAGCCAGACAGTGCTGCTAGCCGGCATCAACGACTCGGTGCCGGTGATGAAGTCCCTGGTCCAGGGCCTGTTGCGGATCAGGGTGCGGCCTTACTATCTGTATCAGTGCGACCCCATCACCGGCTCGTCCCATTTCCGTACGCCGGTGGAGAAGGGCCTGGAAATCATATACGGCCTGCGGGGCCACACCAGCGGCTATGCCGTTCCCCACTACGTGGTGGACGCGCCGGGAGGCGGAGGCAAGATCCCCCTGCTTCCCCAGTACGCCCAGGGCTTCGACTCCCAGGGCCTGGTGCTGAAGAACTACGAGGGCAAGACCTATCACTATCCGGACGCCGGACCCGGCGCAAGCCTCTGAGGTCCGGCATAGAACTGGCGGAATAAGGGGGGCTGGCAAGGAGCTTAACCTGCAAGCCCCCCTTTCTTTTGCACCCGGGATGGATATCCCGGGCCCTCGCATCACCCCGGACCCGAGGTCCGGCTAGGAGGCGCCATGAAGGTGGGAATTACCTACGACCTCCGGGACGATTACATCGCGCAAGGCTGCTCCGTCGAGGAAGCCGCCGAGTTCGACAGCGCGGAAACCATCTGCGCCATCGAGTCCACCCTGGAAAGCCTGGGCTACCGCACCGAGCGCATCGGCCACGTGCGGGCCTTGGTTGCAGCTCTGGCCGCGGGCAAGCGTTGGGATATCGTGTTCAACATCGCGGAAGGACGTTTCGGCTCGGGCCGCGAGGCCCAGGTGCCGGCACTCCTGGACGCCTTCCAGATCCCCTACACCTTCTCCGACCCTCTGACCCTGTGCGCCACTCTGGACAAGTCCGTGGCCAAGCTCATGGTGCGCGAGGCCGGAGTGCCCACGCCGGACTTCACCGTCTGTTACTCCGAAAGGGACCTGCGGCAGGTGGGACTCCCCCTGCCCCTGTTCGTCAAGCCGCTGTCCGGTGGAACCGGCATGGGCGTGACGCCCGCATCCCGCATCACATCCCGGGACCAGCTGGTTGCCGTGGGGACCAAGCTCATCAAGCACTTCGACCAACCCGTGCTGGTGGAGAGCTACCTGCCGGGCCGGGAGTTCACCGTGGGCGTGGCCGGAACCGGCATGAACGCCCGCTGCCTGGCCGTGATGGAGGTGATCCTGAAAAAGGGCGCGGACGACTCCGTCTACTCCTTCCGCAACAAGGAGGAGTGCGAAAGCCTGGTGGAGTATCGCCTGGTCCAGGGAGAGCTGGCCGAACAGGCCGCCTGGACCGCGGTCACCGCCTACCGTGCCCTGCGCTGCCTGGACGCCGGCCGCGTGGACCTGCGGGCCGACCCGGCCGGAACCATCGCCTTCATCGAGGTGAACCCCCTGGCCGGGCTGCACCCCACCCACTCGGACCTCCCTATCCTCTGCTCGCTGGCCGGCATCGAGTACAGGGAGATCCTGGACACCATCATGGGCTCGGCCTTGCACCGCTATGGCATGCACCGCCCCGCCGCCCGTCACGCGGGGTAAAGGACGAAGAGAAGAGAAGAGAAGAGAAAAGAAAAAGAAAAAGAAAAGAAAAAGAAAAGATATTTCGGGGGGACCTTTTCTTTCAT
>JBFMHL010000038.1:0-13949 GCA_040753055.1 Thermodesulfobacteriota bacterium
CGTTCTATTTGACGCTATCTTAAAAATTAAAAGGAAAAGAATTTTGAGCTGAGTTCTTGCCAAACCGCGTTCCACCGATCAGCACACACCAGCGTGTGCCCGGCCCTTCACCGCCCTTCACCGGCCGGAATGCAGTTGGGATGACGACTCCGGAAATTACAGCCCCACGCTGACTCCCAGGCCCAGGGTCACGTACTTCATGTAGTCGCTCTTGCCCGTGCCGATGTTGAAGTCGCACTCCAGGTTCATGGACACCCGGTTGGACAGGTCCAGCTGCCCGCCCAGGCCGGCGCGGCCGAAAAGATCGTTCTGGGTCTCCTTTTCGCGGACCACGAGCCCCGGGGTCTTCAGGGTGGCGGTGATCTCCGTGTTCATGTAGCCCACGCCCAGCACGCCATAGGGCCGGAGGGGAAAGTCGCCGGGGGGGGCGATGAACTTGGCCTCCAGGCAGTAGGTGTTCAGCATGATGGAAAGGTCGGCTTCGTAGCGCTTCCCGTTGATGGTGGTGTCCGCCTCCCAGTCCAGGGGCGAGGGAAGGTAGGAGTAGTCCACCTGCACGGCGAACCAGTCCACGAAGTAGTAGCCGGCCGCCACGTTGAAGCCCCAGGCTGCGCCGAAGTCCAGGTCCCCCACGTCGTAGTTGGTGACGTCCTTGCTGTCTATGCCGGTTTCCCACGCCACCATGCCCGCGGCCGACAGGTAAAAGGGATGATCCACCGTGCCCGCCAGGGCCGCTCCGCAAAAAAGCGCCGACGCCAACACACATGCCGTCGCAAACGCCGATACCTTCCTCATGTTTCCCCTCCGGTTTTTGGTTTATTTTTCGGCCGGACTCGCCCCGGCCTGCATCCGAACCCATGCAACCGCTGTGCCAGCGATCCGGGACGCATCTCCGTCCGCAGGCCGCCCACCCGGCTCCGTTTCCGCTTTCAGTGCGGTCGCGCCATCGCTCTCGGGTCCACCATCGCATCGAACTCCTCTTCGCTGACAAAGCCCAGCTCCAGGGCCGCCTTCTTCAGGCCGATCCCCTTTTCATGGGCGAAAAGAGCGATCCGGGCCGCCTTGTCATAGCCGATGCGGGCCGACAGCGCCGTCACCAGCATGAGCGAGCTCTCCACAAAAGAGGAGATCCGGGACAGGTTCGGGGTCATTCCCCGGACCAGGAACTCGCGGAAGTTGGCCGAGGCGTCCGAAAGAAGCCGGATGGATTGAATAATATTGAAAATGATCATGGGCTTGTAGACGTTCATCTCCAAATCGCCGCCGGCGCAGGCCATTGCCACGGCCGCGTCGTAGCCCATCACCTGAACCGCTGCCATGCTCATGGCCTCGCACTGGGTGGGGTTGGCCTTTCCCGGCATGATGGACGACCCAGGCTCGTTCATGGGCAGCGTAAGCTCCGCGATGCCCGCCCGGGGCCCGCAGCTCAAAAAACGGATGTCGTTGGCGATCTTGTAAAGCGAGACAGCCAGGGTCTTGATGTGGGCCATGGTCGCGGCCATGGCGTCGTGGGCGCCCATGACCGCGAACTTGTTCCTCGCGCTCCGGAAGGAGAGGCCCGTGATCCCGGAGATGTACGCTGCCGCCCGGTCTCCGAAGCCCGGCGGCGCCAGTAGGCCGGTGCCCACCATGGTGCCTCCGATGGCCAAATCCAGCAATCCGTTCATTACCGAGGGCGTGCGTCCTGAAAACTGGGACAACATCTCCGCGTAACCGGAAATCTCGTCCCCCAGAAACATGGGCACCGCGTCCTGGAGGTGCGTCCGCCCGATCTTGACGATGTTCATCCACTCCCGGGCCTTCTTTTCGAGCGCTTCCTTGAGCCCTTCCACCTCGGGGGTCAGGCGGCCCTTGATCTCCAGGGCCGCGGCGATGTTCATGGCCGTGGGGAATGCGTCGTTGGTGGACTGGCTCAGGTTCACGTGGTCGTTGGGGTGAATGGGGTGCTTCTGTCCCATGTTCCCGCCGCAGAGCTCGATGGCGCGGTTGGCGATGACCTCGTTCACGTTCATGTTGGCCTGGGTCCCGGACCCGGTCATCCAGACCCGCAGGGGGAAGTTCTCTCCAAGACGGCCCTCCATCACCTCCTCGGCGGCCCGGACGATGAGGTCCGCCTTGTCCGGCGGAAGGACGCCCAGGTCCCGGTTGGCCAGGGCCGAAGCCTTCTTCACCACGGCCAGGGCATGGATCACCTCCCGGGGAATCAGGTCCGTGCCGATGGAGAAGTGCTTGAGCGAGCGCTGGGTGGCGGCTCCCCAGTAGCGGTCCGCCGGCACCTCGATCTCCCCCAGGCTGTCCTTTTCCACGCGCGTATCCCGCGGCTTGCGGCTCATGGGTCCCCCTCTCCTTCCGGCTCAGCCCAGGCGCTCCACCAGGCCCCGGTCTCCGTCCACCAGCACGCGGTCCCCGGTGGAAAGCTTCTCACAGGCTCCAAAGACCCCGGTCACGGCCGGGATTCCATACTCGCGGGCTACAACGGCGGCATGGGACAGCATTCCCCCGGTCTGCACCACCACCGCGGCGGCCACGGCAAATACCGGGGTCCAGCCCGAGTCGGTATTGGGCGCCACCAGCACCTCTCCGGGGGCCAGAAGGCCCAGGTCTTCGGGACGCAGCACCACCCGCGCCCGTCCCTCCGCCCGGCCGGGGGACGCTCCGGTTCCCCGGAGCCCCTGCCCGGCTTGGGCAAAGCCCCGGTCCTGCTCTGCCTCGCCCGGGTACTCCCGGCCGTCGAAGATCCACTCCGGGGGAAGGTTCCGGCGGTCCTCCTCGAACTCCTGCCTGCGCCGGGCAAGGTCCGGAGGGGCCGACCTCCGCCCCAGCCAGAGATCCGAAAGCTCGTCGAAGGTAAGGAAGAAAAGATCCTCGGGGTCGCCGATGCTTCCTTTGTTCCCGAGCCTCTCCGCAATGGCCAGCAGGGTCCGGCGCATGTCGCACAGGATATAGTCCAGGACGTAGCGCTGGTTCTCCCGGTACAGGGCATAGGCCCGGGCCAGGCGGAGCGCCCGCTGGGCCAGGGAGCGCTTTAAAAAGCCCAGCCTCCCGGCCGAGATGCGGGCGAGCCAGGCTTGCTCCAGGTCCCGCCCCTCCTCCCGTGCGGGCCGTTCTTCCGGCCCGGCGTTTGCCATGGCCAAAACCGTGGACAGCACCAGGGATGGGTCCTCCCTCCAGCGGGGCTGGCAGAGCTCCCGGCTCACGCCGCGGTGCCCGTGCCGGCGCAGGAAGCTCCGGAAGGCCGCCAGGAACTCCCCGCTCCCCGCCATGCGGGAAACCTCCTCCAGGGTCCGGGGGCGCTCCCCCCCGGCCAGCTCCGGCACGCGGGAGGCTAGCCGGGCAAGCTCTTCCATCTCCCGGTTCACCTGCATGGTCCGGTTGTTGCGGGAGTCGGTCAGGAGCATTTCCAGAAACAGGCCCTGCGGGTCCTCCTCTCCCTGGAGGCCCGCCCAGTTCTCTGTGATCCAGGCCACCGCGATCTTGCTGGGAAGAAGATAGGAGGCAAGCCCCCAGCGGATGAAGCGGAAATGCTCCCGCCCCATCTCGTAGTTCACCGTCAGCCGTTGCCAGAGGCCTTGGTCGGAGAGGGGTGCGAGATCGTCCTCCGATCGCTCCGCGTAAAAAGCCGCCACCCGGGCCTCGTAGGCCCGGAGCTTCCGGTGGTGGCTCAGCATGCCCGCGTTCCGGTCCCTCAGGGGGGCCAGCACCAGGTTCCCGGCAAAACCCAGGGGCCGATGCGGCCAGGAGCTGAGCTCCGCCCGCCACCAGGGCGGGAGCCAGAAGAAAAAGCGCTCGTTCCGGAGCCCGGGGGGGACCAGGGTCAGGAGCCTGCGGGCATAATCGCAGTTGAAGTAGACGTGGCTCTTGATGCGACGCAGGGGCTCGATGCCGTCGAGGAAATGCCAGCCGTTGATCCGCGTCATGGCCGCGAAGTAATCCTCCAGGATCCAGCGGCCCAGAAAGGTGTACTGGAGCGGCGTCACGGCCTCGGCCCAGAACTCGTCGCCCCAGGTGCGTGTCCAGGCCTCGCGGGGGGAAGCTATGGTGGTGACGGGCCGGGTCTGGAGCAGCCACAGCCTGCTTCCGTCATAGGCCCACTCCGCATCCTGGGCGCTCCCGAAGATCGCTTCCAGCCGGCGGGAAACCGCGGCGAAAGGGACCTCTTCCAGGTGCCGGAACACCTCCCGGTTCTCGGGCAGGAAGTCCCGGGCCAGCATCGCGCCCGAGCGGGAGTAGAGCACCCGGTCCGGGGTACGCTGCCCCGAGACCAGAGACTCGCCCAGGCCCGGAACCGCCTCCACCACGATGCGGTCCAGGTCGGGGCGCACCGGATGCCGGGTGAAAAGGACGCCGGCGCACACCGCCGGCACCATCTCCTGGACCACCACGGCCATATCCCGCGACGAGCCGGCCGCACGGCTTCCGATATAGGCGTCCACGTTCTCCGCCTCCGCGGAAGCCCAGCAGGCGAACACCGCTTCGGTGAGCTCCGGGATGCCCCGGACGCCCAGAACCGTAACGAACTGGCCGGCAAAGGAAGCGGCGGCCCCGTCCTCGGAAACGGCCGAGGAGCGGACCGCGAAACGGGTGTTCTCCGGAAATCCCGAAAGGGCGCGGGAAAGGACCCGGGCCACCAGCCCGCGGGCTGCCGCGGGATTTTTTTGGGCCCGGACAAGAAGCCGGGTGGTGAGGATCACCCCTGGCGGGACCGAAAACCCGGCCCGGGCCAGCCGGACGAGGTTCGCGCCCTTGCCGCCCAGGAGAGGGGCCCCGGCCCTTGTTTTCGGGTGTATGGCGACCGCAAGCGGGCCGCCCGGAGGGTAGAAGTATGCCATGAAAGTCCCCGTTACCGGGAAAGAACGGCAAGCCGTGCGAAGCCGGGTGCGTAACGCAGCATGGGAATCGGCCCCAGGCGCGAGCGGCGGAGCACCTCGGTTACGCCCACGCCCGAGGCTTCTTCACAGAAAAAAGTTCCGAAGTTCTCGAAGATCAGGGCCCCGTCCTTGTACAGGGGCCAGAAGGCCCGCTGCGTGAAGCGGATGTTTTTGATCCGGCCGTCGGCCAAGGCAAGCCTGAGCCTTCCCCCCCGGTGGCGCCGGCCCTTTTCGTCGCCGTCAAAGGAAACCTCGCCCTCCGTGACCGCCACGGCTTCTTCCTCGTCCGCGAAAAAGCCGCCTGCCGTCTTCTCGCTTCCCGTGCCCACGGACCAATAGTTGAAGGCGAAGCCCCGGTCGAATTGCGCGGAGATCCACGTCCAGGCCCCCACTCCGGCCCAGTTGCGCGGCCCCCAGCTGTGGTCCCGTTGCCCCATGCCGTTGATGGCCACCCGCTCTCCGCCCAGGCGCAGGGTTCCGGAAACCTTGCCCGCCTGCTCGTAGTGATCCCGCGCGGCGCTTTTTCCTTCGCCCGCGCTGGGGGACGGAAACACGAACACCGGAGTCATGGCCTGCCAGGAGAGCTCGAAGCCCGCCTTGGCCCCGGAAAGGGTGAGCCGCCAGGACGTCATGGGCTTTTCGCAGGCGAAGCGGAGCTTCTTGGTGCACAGGTCCTCGGGTTCCCGGAGCCGAACGCCGGGGCCGGAGATCCCGAGGCCCAGGGCCGGGTACAGGAGCACCGGCGCCCCCTTTACCGAGCAGAGCGCCAGGCCGTCGGCTCTGCCCTTTCCCGGCCGCATGCCGATACGGCACAGGCCGAACACCTCGGCTCCTGCGTCCGCGAAGTTGAAGTACCAGGACTCCTGCCAGAAGGGGTCGGGGGCGGGGGCGTGGAGCCCTTCCATTGATGACGCGGCCTTCGGGTCCATGGGTCTTCCTCCCGGCGATCATCGCCGCGGTAACGGCTGCGCTTGGAAAACGCCTTGCAGGTGCGGGTCAAGGACAATGCAAAGTGAAGTCCGGCCGCTTCCAGGCACAAGGCAGTACCGCGTCAGTCTTCCAGGACCTGGGAGTAGACCAAGGACACGCGGTCCCGGATCTCCGCGAACTCGGCGGCCGGGGCCACGGCCGGTTTCCCCGCCAGGTACAGGCGGTGCGCCGCGGCCCGCAGGGCCAGGTAGCTGTCGTTCAATGCGCGTGCTTCGGAAGGCCGGAGAAGATTCAGGTTCGCGATGGTTTCCAGGATGCGCACGTTGTCCGTCCACCGGACGAGGCGGCCGTACTCCCTCGCTTTCGACAATACAACGTACTGCACCAGGAACTCTATGTCCACGATTCCGCCGCGCCCCTGCTTCAGATCGAAGAGCCCGTCCTGCTCCTTCAGAAGCTCCCGGCGCATCCTCTCACGCATGGAGGCCACGTCATCCCGCAGCGTTTCCGGCTCGCGGACCATGCACAACACCTCACGCCGGACCTCCATGAAGCGCCGGCAGACCTCCGGGTCGCCGGCCACGGGCCGTGCGCGGACCATGGCCTGGTGCTCCCATGTCCAGGCCTGGGTCTTCTGGTAGTCGGCAAAGGACTCCACGTGGGACACCAGAACCCCCTGGCCGCCCGAGGGACGCAGACGCATGTCCACGTCGTAGAGCTGGCCCGTCTGCGTGTGGGTGGACAGGATGTGCACCATGCGCTGCCCCAGGCGGGCGAAAAACGAGGCGCTGTCCAGCTCCCGGGGGCCGTCGGTCGAGCCCTGGGGGTCTCCCGCGTGGAGGAAGACCAGATCCAGGTCCGAGCCGTAGGAAAGCTCGATCCCCCCCAACTTTCCAAAGGCGATCACGGCAAACCCCGTGTCGCACCCTTTTCCGGCAAGAATGCAGGGGGGCTTGCCGTGCTTTTTCAAAAGGTGCCCGTAGCTGAAGCCCAGCGCCGTGGAGAGAATGATCTCGGCCAGGTCGCTCAGGAGATCGGAGACCCGCATGATGTAGAGGGCCCCGGCCACGTCCGCGGCGGCCACCCGGAAGGTGGCCGCCTGTTTGAAGACCCGCAGGGTCTCCATTTGCTCTTCCAGGTCGTCCGGGTCAATGGAGGAAATCCGACTGTCCAGCATGGCGGAAAGCTCGCGGCGTTCCGGCGGAGTGTAGAGGGTCTCCGGCGTGCGCAGCTCGTCCAGGATCATGGGGTAGCGAAGCACCTGCTGGGAGATGCGGGGGCTCTGCTCATACAATCTGGCCAGCTGCGACAAGACCAGGGGGTTTTCCTTGAGCAGCAAAAGATAGCTCACTCTGCGGCTGACGGCGGCCAGGAGATCCAGAAGCAGGGAAAGCACCGCTTCCGGAGCCTCGGTTTCCGCAGCGTTTCGCAAGGCTTCCGGTACGAGGAATCCCAGGAGCCGGGAGGCCTGCTCCGAGGCCTTGGCAACGGCCGCGTGTGCGCGGAACGCCTCCAGGAGTGAAAGGACCTTTTCCGGGTCGGGAAACCCGGCCTCGGAAAGGGCCGAAATCGCCCTATCGCTATCCTGCGCATGGGTCCAGGCCAGGCCGGGCCCTTCGGTCCCCCTCTCGCGGTCCCCGTCTTCCCCGCCGCTCAGGAGCGCGAGGAACTGCCCGCGCACCACCGCCCGCTGCACGCCCAGCTCCCGCAGGAAAGCGACATAGCTTTCAAACCCCATGGAATAAGCCAGGGCGGCCCGCTCCACATCCCCGTCTGGCAGGCGGTGGGTCTGGGTGTCGAAGGCCTCCTGGAGCCGGTTTTCCGTCCTTCGTAAAAAGGTATAGGCGATCTTGAGCTGCTCGCAGATGTCCCGGGACATGATGCCTTCCCGGGCCAGAACGGGCAGGACGGAAAGGAGGTTCCGCTCCCGCAGGGCGGGAAGCACGCCCCCGCGGATCATCTGCAGAGCCTGGCACAGGAACTCCACCTCGCGGATTCCGCCCGCGGATAGCTTGATGTCGTTGGAAAGCCCGTGACGACGGACCTCGGCCTCGATTCCGGCCTTCATCTCCCGGAGCGCGTCGAAGGCGCTGAAGTCCAGGTATCTGCGGTACACGAAGGGCCGCAAAACCTCCTCCAGCTCCTCCTCCGCCCCCGGGTTCCCGGCCACCAGCCGCGCCTTCTGCAGTGCGTAGCGCTCCCAGTCCCGCCCCTGGGTCTCGTAGTAGTCCTCCAGGAAGTCCAGCGAAACCGCCATGGGGCCCGACTCGCCGAAGGGACGCAGGCGCGTGTCCACGCGATATACGATGCCGTCCTCGGTCTGTAGGGAAAGGACCTTCGCAAGCCTCCGGGCCAGCACGGAGAAGAAGCCGGCGCAGGTTTCCGCCTTGGCCCCTTCGGACATGGCGCCCGCCTCGGGAAAGGCGAACATGAGGTCCACGTCGGACGAGAAGTTGAGCTCGGCGCCTCCCAGCTTTCCCAGGGCCACCACCATGAGGGACTGGGGCTCGCCCGAGGCCCGGAGCGGCGTTCCCAGCTCCTCCCGGAGCCCCCTCTCCAGGCTCATGCAAGCGGCCCGGATGAGCGCGTCGGCCAGAAAGGAAAGCTCCGAAAGGGTTTCGGTGAGGTCCGCCCAACCCGCCAGGTCCCGGAACGCGATGCGCAGCATCTCCCGGCGGCGCAACAGGCGCAGGGGCCGAAGCAGCGAGTCGGCCTCCCGGTTTTCGCCCGCTGCCTCCGCGGCCATTTGCTCATACTCGGCCAGGCTCCGGGGATTGAAAAGCCCGCCGGAGCTCTGGAGCTCCGAGAACTCGGCAGGGTCGGCCACGGCCGCGCGGGCGACGAACTCGGATACGGCAAAGACCCGGCCGGCGGTGTCCGCAAGATCGGGAGAGAGCGGCGCCAGGCCTCGGCCTTCCGCGGCCCGGGCGTAGAGATCGAGAAAGGAATGGTATCTGTCGGAGATCTCGGCAGGAAGAGGGGCGTGAAGGTCCGGTCGGCTCAACGTAGTCCCCGGGACGAAGAATCATCGGGTTGGAGAGGTTGCTCCGCAACATGTCCGGGCCCGTGCAGGACGGGAAAGCCTGTGGCGTGTCAGGGGGCCCGCCGGGCCGGCGGCCCTACTGCAGCGTCGTGTCCTCCATGGCCAGGGCCGCCCGGTTCAGGTAATCCTCCAGGCTGTCGAACACCAGGTACTCCTCCACCTGGCGCCAGGCCACGTGGGTGCGAACGCCTACGGCCCAGTCATTGGGCGACACCCCGTCCGGTATCTCCCCGCACAGGAAAAGAAGCTCGCCCTGGAGCTCGAACACGGGGTCTGACATGACCACCACGTGCTCGTAGGTACGGTTGGAAAGATACAGGACCACCACCTTGCGGGAAAGGTCCGGGAGAATCATTTCGGATATGGGGTTCGCCATGGCTTCCGGGCTGGTCCTCCCTCCGGGGCGCGGCCCGAAGGGTTTCATTTGAAGCTATCTAAAAAATAAAATCGAAACGGTCGGGGGCGGCTTCCAGGCACAGAGGGCGGAAACGGGATTCCGGATCATCCTGCATCCTGCTTCTTCTTGATCTCCTTGAGCCACTGGGGCGGAGTGAAGTCCGTCTCCTTGAACTTCTTCTTGATGGAAAGGATCTCCTCCATCGTGGCCAGGAACGCCTCCACCACCGTCGGGTCGAAATGGCGGCCCGCCTCCTTGGTGATGATGGAAAGGGCGTGCTCCTCGGAGTAGGCGTCCTTGTATGGCCGCTTCGAGGTCAGCGCGTCGAAGACGTCCCCGATGGCCACGATGCGGCCTTCCAGCGGGATATCCTCGCCCTTCAGGCCGAAGGGGTAGCCGCTGCCGTCCCAGCGCTCGTGGTGGGAGATGGCGATGGTTTCCGCCATCTGGATGATCTCGGACGCGGAGCCCTCCAGGATGCCCGCGCCGATGGTGGTGTGGGTCTTCATGATCTCCCACTCGCCTTCATCCAGCTTGCCGGGCTTGAGCAATATCCAGTCGGGGATGCCGATCTTGCCCACGTCGTGCATGGGCGAGGCGTACAAAATGTGGTCCACCATCTTTTCCGGGAGTTCCATGGCGCGGGCCACGGCCGCTGAGTAATGGCTCATGCGCTGGATGTGGGAGCTGGTGTCCTCGTCCTTGTACTCCGCCGCCAGCACCAGGCGGTATATGGTTTCCAGCGAAGCGCCCCTTAGGTTCTTCACGGCGTCGGCGAGCTTTTCCCGGGTAAGCTCCAGGTTCTGGTTCTCCTTGGAGAGCCTGCGGATGTCCGAGTACAACCCGGCCTCCTTGGCCTTGACCATGGTGACCAGAAGCGAGAAGGCCCGCGCCGTTTCCGAAAAAAGGAGCGGGCAGTCCTTCTTCCCGGCGACTTCAACAAGCAGCCGCGTGTTGATGTGCTCGCCCCGGGAGAGCTTCTTGATGAGAGTGATGAGCTCCAGCAGGAACTCGTCCGGAATGAATGGGGTCATGATGATGAAAACCTGCCGTCTTTGTTATCGTTAAAAACGGAATACTGTGCCCAGTGTGAGCCCCCAGACGTCAATGTCGGTAAGCTCCAGCACCGTGTGGGCGCCCAGGTTGAGCTCGAAGGTCTCCGTGGGTCTGTAGGCCACCGAAACCAGGGCCGTGGTCTGCTCCTTCCGGTCATCCGGGATGTCGTCGGAGATGAACTGGGAACGCACAGCCTCCAGGTTCACCGCCGCCTTTCCCCCGGCCAGGGGGACCCCTATGTTCAGTCCGTAGGAGACCGTCTGCACCGTGGAGAGGTTGTTCACGTAGCCAACGGCCTTGTCAATGAAGGGGTCGTCGGTGTCCACCAGGCTTCCGGGAACGTTGGCGTCGGAGAGCATGTACTCGCAGCCCGCCGAGATGAGGACCGACGAGAGGTCCAGGGATAGGGACGTGAAGGCCCCGCCTCCGTACTTGAGGTTCCCCAACAGGTCCACCGCGTCGGACGTGAGCATGTAAACGCTCCCGAAGGCGTCCGCTCCCAGGTTCCACGTCACCTTGTCCCACTTCTTCACCGGATACTTGAAGTACAGGTTCAGGCCCCCGAAATGGCTCTTGGAGCTGGGGCCGTCGTCCATCTGGGTGTAGCGGTAGGGAAGCATGAGCCCCAGGGTGGCCCCGGAGTCGAAGCCCCAGTTGTATCCGAAAAGGGCGCTGTACGCGTTGGCCGTCTCGCCCAGCACGTCCAGGTTCTCATACTCCAGCGCGCCCTTGAACTCGTTTACCGTGGGGTTCACCTTTTCCAGAATCTGCTCGGAGAAGTTCTTCTGGGCTATCACCGCATCGCTGCTCTGGCCCGTGGCCTGGGACAGGTCGCCCTCGAAGATTGTGTTCAGGATGCGGTCGGCGTTCAGAACGGCCCAAGCCTCCAGCTGGTCCCGGTTGAGGTTGGGGGGGGATTCCAGAGCCAGCTTGCCGGAGCGGTTGTAGATCTTCACAGTCCCGATCATGGTTTCGCCTGGGTCCAGGTTCCCGTCCAGGTTGGGGTCGTTGAAGGCGCCCTTGGTGATGGAGTTGTAGAGCTTGGCGTTTACGTTCTTGACGGTTCCGCCGCTCACGCCGAACTTGATGGCGTCAAAGAAGTCCTTGGCGCAGAAGGCGGTGGCGGGAAGCAGAAAGATCGCGCAGCACAGAAGGCACACTATTTTTCGCAAGGTTTCCTCCTTGCCGCATCTTGCGGCCGTTGAGGGAGAATACCGCTTGGCGCCGATGTTTTGCAGGGGATCACCCGGCAAAAGCGGGACCGCTTCTTCCGGGCGGGAAAAAGTTCCTGTAATATCTCGCTTATTGATAATAAGGGACGCAGGTTAGGTCAAGATAAACTTGCTCGGGAACGCTTGTAGGAAACGGCCGTCCGCCCCCTGCCTTGACACCGGACCCGCTTGCTTCTATAGCCACTCCCAAGGTTTTCCGGGGAAAAGCCCTCTTCCCGAATGCGGAGGCATACTTGCAAAAGGCTCTCGCAGCCCTATTTTGTCTTTGGCTCGTCCTCGCAGCGGGCGCTTGCGCCCGCGGGCCGGGGCGCGACCGCGCGGAGGAGGTCTACCGTCTGCTGTCCGGCCGGGACCGGACCCCCTGCAGCATCCGCGGCGTGGGAAGCTTCCGCCAGGAACGCGGCGGGACATCGCTTTCCGGCAGGATGGCCTTTGCGGCGCAGACGCCCGACAAGTTCCGGGTGGAGCTTCTTTCGCCCTTTGGCCTGCCGGTGGTGAGCCTGGCCTCCGACGGAGGCAAGCTCACCCTTTACTCCCGGCAGGACGGCGAGTTCACCGCCGCGCCCTCGGGCGGGCCGGTTCTGAAAAAGGCCCTGGGCATCCTCATCTCGCCGGAGGAGCTCACCTTTTTGCTCTGCGGCAGGATGCCGGTGGTGCGGGCGAGCCGGACACGGCTTACGCGGGAAGGGGAAGAAGAGGTCCTCACCCTTTCCGACGCCTGGGGTGTCGTCCGGGAAAGGCTCTGGCTCGCGCCGGACCTTTCCGGAGCCGTCCGGGCCGAGGTCTTTTCCTCCTTCGGCAAGAAGGAGTACGAGGTGTGGCTGACGAAACGGACAGACGCGCCCGATGTCATCCGGATCGAGGGCCCGGACGGAGCCGGACTGACGCTGACCCCCGGCCGGCTGCTCCTGAACCAGGAGATCGCCCCGGAGACCTTCGTCCTGGAGAAGCCGGCGGGCAGGTAGCCCCTCGTCCCCTGCTGGCCGTGGACCGGAGCCTGGGCCGGCTGGCCCGATGGCTGCGGCTGCTGGGCCTGGACGCGGCCTTCGATTCCGGCATGCAGGACGAAACCCTGCTGCGCCTTGCCGGGGAAGGAAGGATCGTGATAACCCGCACCCGGAGCGTGGCCGCACGGCTGGGCCCGGAGAAGGCGGTGTGGATCGGGGCGAACTCTCCCCTGGACCAGCTTGCGCAGGCGGCGCGAAGCCTCGGCCTCTCCCTCGATCCCGGGGCCGTGTTCACCCGCTGCCTGTCATGCAACCGGGAAGTGCTTCCCCTGGACCGGGACAACGCCCGGAGCCGGGTCCCCGACTATGTGTTCCGCACGGCGGAGTCCTTCTCCGCCTGCCCCGTCTGCGGCCGGGTGTTCTGGAAGGGCACCCACAGGGACCGGGCCCTGGCCCTGGTGCGCAAGGCGCTCCGCGCCGGATCGGATTGACATGCCCCGCCCTGCGGAGGCATCGGAATAGCAAACGCAACTATCCACAAGGAGTACGATGAGATGGCGCAAAACGGAAAGGGCTGCCAGTCCGGGTCCTGCGGCAAGGCCGGGCAGATGACCATGGAGATACAGGACAAGATGATCGAGAGCTCGCTTTCGCGCATCCGCAAGAAGCTTCTGGTGATGAGCGGCAAGGGGGGCGTGGGCAAGAGCTCCATCGCGGCCAACCTGGCCGCGGGGCTGGCCAAGCGCGGCCACAAGGTGGGCCTCCTGGACGTGGACCTGCACGGCCCGTCCATCGCCACCATCATGGGCATCAACGGCCTTCTGGACGTGACGCCGGACAACTTCATCATTCCCTGGAAGTACGGCGAGAACCTCAAGGTGGTGTCCATGCAGGCGCTCATGCCCAAGGCCGACACGGCCGTGATCTGGCGCGGCCCGGCCAAGACCGGCGTCATCCGCCAGTTCATCGCGGACGTGGACTGGGGCGACCTGGACTTCCTCATCATTGACGCGCCCCCCGGAACCGGGGACGAGCCCCTCACCGTGGCCCAGGTGGTCCCGGACGCGGCCGCGGTCATCGTGGCCACCCCCCAGGAGGTGGCGCTGGCCGACGTCCGCAAGTCCATCGCCTTCTGCCAGAAGGTGGGGCTTCCCATCGCGGGCCTGCTGGAGAACATGGGCTCCTTTGCCTGCCCCCACTGCGGAAAGCCCATCGAGCTGTTCCCCTGCGGCGGCGGCGAGAGGACCGCGGGCTCCACGGGCATTCCCTTCCTGGGCAGCCTGCCCCTGGACCCGGAGGTGGTCAAGGCCTGCGACAAGGGCCACCCCGTGGTGGACCTGGAAAAGGAGACCTCCTTCTCCCGGGCGCTCACCGGCGTGCTGGACATCTTGGAGGCGCAGCTTCCGGCTGCTTAGAAGGGGCATTGGCCCTCTTGCCGCAGCCCCTCGCGCGGGCGGCCTGCGGCACCCCCATGCA
>JBFMHL010000039.1:0-12540 GCA_040753055.1 Thermodesulfobacteriota bacterium
TTCCATTTGAAGGAAACCAGAGGGTCCTGGTCGAAAAGCCGCTGGACGGCAAGCACCTTGAGGGGCTGGGAGTTCAAGAAAAAGGGCAGGAGCACCTCGGCCCAGAACAGAAAGAAGAGGACGCCGGCCGCTCCCAGCAGGAGGGCGGTCCAGCGCCCGGATGCCGCGCGCCTGCGGCGGGCTGCAAAGAGGCCCATGCACAGGGCGAGGGAGAGGGCGAAGAGCCCGGCAAAGACAGTGGCGGAATGGGTGATCATGCCTTCGTGCGTCTCGCGTGGCGGAAGTGCGGTGCGCGGACTGCCGCGGGGAATCCTTAGGTTCAAGGCGTTGATCGCAAAACTATAGCGCCCGCCTGCCGGGCGGGTCAAGGCGGCGGTGCGGCCGGTCGGGGGGAAGGCCCCATGATGGTTGAAAGGCGGCGGAACTTCTATTTCTGGTGCGCGCTTTTTTGCCTGTGCATGGCCATGACCCTGCCCGCGCTTTTGCGCTCCGGCAGCCTGGGCCCCTTGCAGAACTCCGATTGGCGGCAGCTCTACTTTCATCAGGAGGCGGCCCGGGACTCCCTGCTCTCCCAAGGGGCTCCCCCCTTTTTCTGCCCCTGGGTGAACGGCGGGTTCCCCCTGGCGGCCCATCCGCACGATCCCTCCTTCTCCCTTCTGTTTCCCGTCACCCTTCTACTGGGTTCGGTCCGGGCGGTGCCGGTAAACGCCGTGCTTCTTTTCATGGCAGGGGTTTCGGGAATGTTCCTGCTGTGCCGCCGAAGCCTCGGGCTTTCGGCCGGGAGCTCCCTTTTCGCCGGGGCGCTCCTGGCGGTATCGGGCTGGTATCCTGCGCGGCTTTTGAGCGGCAACTACTGGGAGCTATTTTACTACCTCTTTCCCCTGGGTCTGTTCTTCCTGGAACGTGCGCGCACGGACCGGAGGTATCTGGCCGGGGCCGTGGCGGTCTACTACAGCCTGCTGGTGGAAGGCAACTTCGCCTTCCCCATATGCATCCTGTTTTCGGCCCTCTGCCTCCCTGGGCTTTTCCCCCGGAAGGGAGCCGCGGGACCGGGACGGAGAGAGGCGCTGTGGGTGCTGGCCCTGGCCGTGACCGGCGCCCTTGCCCTGGGGGCGGCCAAGCTCTATCTCCTTTCCGGGCTTCTGGGGACAAACGCACGAGTGGTGCATTACCAGGAACACAAGAACGTGTTGGCGGAAGGAGTGCGCGAATTTTTGTCCCTTGTGTATCAAGAGATTTACATAGTGCCGGTTTCGAGCCAGGCGGCCGAGGCTTTTTCCCGTTATGAGGCGCGTCTCTTGCCCTCCTATATCGGATGCGGAATGTTTCCGGTGATGCTCAGCCTGTGGGCGGCGGTTGCAAGGCCCCGGCGGAGCCTCGCCGCCCTTCTTCTCCTGGCGCTCTCGATCTGGCTGGTGGAGTCCCGCTACCTTCCCCTCGCCTGGGACCCCTTTGCCCTGCTGGCGCGGCTTCCGCTATTTTCCTCCATCCGCTTTCCCGTCAAGTACTTCAACTACTTCATGCTTTTCTTCCTCTGCTTTGCGGCGGCCTTCGGCATGGACGACCTGCTGGCGCGCTGCCGCTCCGGGCTCCTCCGCGCTGCATTGTCGGGAGCTGCGGCCTTGCTCCTCCTGTTCCCGGCGATCCAGCACTGCCGCGTCTGGAGCTGCATCTTCACCAATCCCCCGGTGGAAAGCCGGCTTCGGCCGGAAGGCTTCTTCCAGGCGGACTACTTCCCGCTGTACTTCAACCTCAAGCAGGGCTTCGGGGTGATTCGCTGGAACTCCAGCATCACCATCCCCACCACGGTGGAGCCCCGGCTTGCCTGCAAGGTCCCCATGGGCCCCTGCGCGGAAAGGCCATCCTTCCGCGGCGAGGCCTATGTTACCGACGGCCCGGGCCGGGCCCGGCTCCTTTATGTAGGCGACAACCGCATGGAGGTTATGGTCGAGTCCGAAGGCCCCGTTACAGTGGGCTTGAACTTCAACTACCTCCCCGGCTGGTCCGCGAGCCAAGGAACGCCGGTGCAGGAGGACGGCCTGCTCCGCGTCCGGCTCACGGAAGCGGGAGAGCGGCTGCTGATTCTCCGCTACCGGCCCCCGGGTTTTGCATGGGCCGCGCTGATAAGCCTCCTGGCCCTGGTCGGCCTGGCAGCCCTGCTCGTTTTCCGGAACCCCAAAAAGCCCGGAAGACTTGCGGAGGCCGGCTAAGGGCTTTATCTTGACGGGTACCTGAATCCGCCCCGAAGGGCGGAAAAAGATTTTTACCCCGGGGAAAACATCGTTCTTGGTACGAATGTCCAAACGATGGGTTTCAGCCACTTTAACGAAACATTTCGTCACGGATTCAGGGGATAATCACGCCGGACCCGTCCCCGGTAAGCGGCCCGGAGCGCGGCCGGCGGGAAGGAGGACGCATGCGCGAGTACACCATCCACCCCCTGGCGGTGGGCATCAACGAGACCGACCAGGGCGTCATGACCTATCTCAAGGACTATGGAAAAAGGATCTGGCTTCCCATCTATGTCTTCGCCATCAAGGGCGGGGACAAAAACATCCTGGTGGACACGGGCCTTTCCGACTTCGTGGTTCCGGAAGCCGCCGTTTCCGAGTGCGGGTTCGCGCCTATGGATTTTTCCGAGGCGCTGGCCACGGTGGGGCTTGCGCCGGAGGATATTGATGTTGTAATACATACACATCTTCACAACGACCACTGCGAGAACGACCAGCTCTGCGAGAACGCCGAGGTGATCGTGCAAAAGGCCGAGCTCGACTACTTCAACGATCCGCCCGCCCTGGACCATCGGATCTATCCGGATGTCCTGGACGGCGTGAACGTAAGGACCGTGGAGGGCGATGTCCCGCTTTTCGATGGCATATCCGTGCTGCACACCCCGGGACACACGCCGGGTGGCCAGTCCATCGTGGTCAACACATCCGCGGGCCGGGCGCTCATCACGGGCTTCTGCGCCAACGAGAAGAACTTCCCTTCGGTGGGACCGGCCGTCACACCGGGGGTGCACACCGACGCCCTGGCCGCCTACCGGAGCGTCCAGAGGGTGAAGGCCTTTGCGCCGGAGATCCTGATCCCGCTCCATGCCGTTTCCGTGGGGCGGAAAAAAAGCATCCCATAGGGTTGCGGTCACAGTTCCTTTCGGCTCGCGCGGGCCGAGGCCGCTGGCGCACCAAGCGGGTGCGAAAATCCAACCGGAGAGCAGCGTTGATAAGCGCCGACGGGATGGAATCCCAGGGTGGAGTTCCCTGCCGTCTACCCGGACTGGCCGAGGCTGTGAAAACAAACACGCAAGGAAAAAGTGTCGGGCTTCCACAAGTGCTTGACTTTGCATTTATTTATGGTTTACTAGAAGGATAGCTCGGCGTTATGTACAACTAATGGGCCTCGACCCCACCAGCCCGACAAAGATGTTGTGGTGGACGTTCGTTTGCACGCAAGGGCCTCCGGGGAACGGGGGAGCCGCGGCTTTTTCCTTGTATGAAAACGGTCCGGTCATGCAGGGCCGGTCCCTGATATTAATCGTAACCAGGTTTTTCGTGCCGGCAATCGGCGCCCGGAAACGCCAAGGGGGCGGGTTTTTAGGGTCGCCACGAAGGGAGGGGGTTCATGAACAAGCTGGAGCTGGTGTCCACGCTGAAGAACAAAACCGGTATCTCCAAGACGGATGCAGCCAGGGTCGTTCAGATATTCTTCGACTCCATGGCCGACGCCTTGGCCAAGAGCGAACGGGTGGAAATCCGGGGCCTGTGCAGCTTCTTCGTCAAGGAGTACAAGAGCTACACAGGCCGCAATCCCAAGACCGGCGAGCCCGTGCTCATCCGTCCCAAGAAGCTCCCCTTCTTCAAGTGCGGGAAAGAGCTCAAGGAGCGCGTGGACCAGCTTTGATGCGTCTTTGCCGTCCGTTGCCGGAACCCGGAAGGCCTGGCTGCGAAGGCCTTTTCGGGATGCCCATGATGACTCCGCACAAGCTCCGGAAAATCGAGCAGGGAGGCAGTCACGAGCCCAGAAAGCGCCGGGCAGGTCGGCAAGGCCGCTTTTTCCGGGATCGCCATGACGCCAGAATCGCCCGGCCCTGACCGGGTTTCCCAGGTTCTATCCGCCATCCTCGCCAAGCAGGCTGTCCCCAATGCCCTGCTGTTCAGCGGCCAGGCCGGCCTGGGCCGCTATGAAAAGGCCCTCTCCTTTGCCATGGCTTTGAATTGCGAAAGGGGACCGGAGACCTCCTCCGGGCCCCTTTCGTACGCCTTCCCGCCGGCAGCCTGCGGCAAGTGCCACTCCTGCCGGAAAATCCTTGCAGGAAACCACCCGGACGTACTATCGCTTGCAAAGGACGGGGCCTTCATCAAAATCGGCCAGGTCCGCTCCCTGCTGTCCACCCTGGCCCTGCGGCCCGGCGAAGGGGCGTACCGGGTGGTCATCGTCCGGGACGCGGAGAGCTTGAACCGCGAGGCGGCCAATGCTCTGTTGAAGGTCTTGGAGGAGCCGCCGGAGAGAACGGTTTTCATCCTCACGGCAAGCCGGCCGGCGGACCTTCTGCCTACCATTGTTTCCCGATGCCGGGAGCTGCGGTTCCACCCGGAACCGGAAGACGGCCTGGCCCTGCGGCTTTCCCGGGAGCACGGGGCCGCCCCGCGGGAAGCGGAGGTGGCGGCCGGCCTTTCGGGGGGGAGCTTCTCCCGGGCTGTGGATCTTCTTTTGCAGGGCGCGGCCGGGCTCCTGGACCGCTTCTCCGCCAGGCTCTCCCGCCTGGCGGGCCTGGCGCCGGAGCAAAGGCTTGCGGCCGTCTGCCTGACCGCAGAATCCATGTGCCGGGACCGCGATGCCCTGGCCCTGGACCTGGATATGCTGGCCTACCTGCTGCGCGGTGAGATCGCCGGAGGGCCCCGGGCCACCCTGGGCCTGGGCCCGGAGCGGGCCCTATCCGTGGTCGCCGCGCTTTTTTCCTGCCAGCGCGACCTTGCGCGCAACGTGGCCCCGCGGCTTGCGGTGGAGGCCCTTTTGCTGGCCGCCACGGGCGCCACGGGCAGCGGGACGGGAGCAGCGGCAAGGTCTTGATTAGAAGCTGTTTCATAACCCCGGATCACGTTTCAGGGCAAGGCGCGGGCCGACGAAAAAGCGGAGCATACCGCGTTTGTATGTGAGAATTTTGAGAAGGCGAAGGAACGCCGCCCTGGGGCGTCAGATGGGGCTATGAAACAGCTTCTGGAAACGCTTATTGATCTTGGAGCAAGGATCGGAGCAAGGATATGGGGAAGCTGGTACGGGTGCGCTTCCGACCCAACGGGAAATCCTACGATTTCGACGCCGGGGCCTTCGTGCTTGCCGCGGGCGACACGGTCATCGTGGAGACGGAGCAGGGCCTGGGCTACGGCTGCGTTTCCTCCGAGCCGCGCCAGGTGGCTGAAGACCCGGCCCGTCCGCCGCTGAAAAAGGTTTTCCGCATGGCTACCGAGGAAGACCACGCCCAGCACGGAAAGATGCTGGAGCTGGAGCAGGAGGCATACACTTTCTGTGAAAAGAGCATTGCGGAGCTGTCGCTTCCCATGAACCTCTTCACGGCGGATGCGGCCTTCGACGGCAGCAAGCTCACCTTTTTTTTCACGGCCGAGGGCCGTGTGGATTTCCGGGAGCTGGTCAAGGTCCTGGTGCGCCACTTTCGCATGCGCATTGAGCTCAGGCAGATCGGCGTCCGGCACCAAGCCAAGATGTGCGGGGGCCTGGGCCGCTGCGGCAGGGAGATCTGTTGCTCCACCCACCTGTCCAACTTCGCCCCGGTATCGGTGAAGATGGCCAAGGTCCAGAACCTGTCGCTGAACCCCACCAAGATTTCGGGCCTGTGCGGCAGGCTCATGTGCTGCCTCACCTACGAGAACGACACCTACACGGCGCTCTCGCAGGGCTACCCCAAGATCGGGAAGGCCGTGGAAACCCCCCAGGGCAAGGGCAAGGTGGCCCGGCACAACGTGATGCGCTCCAAGGTGGTGGTGCGTCTCGTTACGGGAACCGAAGCGGAGTTCGCCCCGGAGGAGATCGCCGTGGAGCAGGTCCAGGCCAGCAAACCCGCGGCCCCGCCTCCCGAGGGCGGCAAGAAGAAGCCCAAGAAAGGCGGCAAGCGGAGCGCTCCCCAGCTGGACCGCAACGAGGGCGAGCCCCAGGGGCAAAGGCAGGACGAGGCGGCTCCGCCGGACCCGGCGGATAACGAACGGAACGAACCTTCCGGGGACTGAGCCCCGGTTTTTCAGGAGAGCATATGGAGTCCCGATTTTACGTAACCACGCCCATCTACTACGTGAACGCCCGGCCCCACCTGGGGCACGCCTACACCACCATCGTGGCGGACATCGCCCAAAGATACCATCAGACCCGCGGCCAGGAGACCTTCTTCCTCACCGGCACGGACGAGCACGGCGACAAGCTGGCTCAGGCCGCCCAGAAGGAGGGCCTGACTCCTCGGGAGTACGTGGACAAGATGTCCGCCGCCTTCCGGAACCTCTGGCCCAGCCTTTCCATCGAGCCGGACCGCTTCATCCGCACCACGGACCCGGACCACATCAAGGTGGTGCAGATGGTCCTGCAGAAGCTCTTCGATATGGGCGAGATCTACTTCGCCCAGTACGAGGGGCTCTACTGCTTCGGGTGCGAGCGCTTCATCCTGGAGCGGGAGCTGGTGAACGGCAAATGCCCGGACCACGACCGGGCCCCGGAGCTCCTGTCCGAGTCCAACTACTTCTTCCGCATGGGCAAGTACCGGGACTGGCTGGTCAAGCATGTGTCCGAGAACCCCGGTTTCATCCGGCCCCAGCGCTACGCCAACGAGGTCCTGGGCTTCCTGCGCGAGCCGCTGGAAGACCTCTGCATCTCCCGGCCCAAGTCGCGCCTGGCCTGGGGCATCGAGCTTCCCTTCGACAAGAACTTCGTCACCTATGTCTGGTTCGATGCGCTCCTGAACTACGTGACGGCCCTGGGCTACCCGGACGGCGAGGCTTTCTCGCGCTTCTGGCCCGTAGCTCAGCACGTGGTGGCCAAAGACATCCTGAAGCCCCACGGCATCTACTGGCCCATCATGTGCAAGGCCGCGGGCATCCCGCTTTACAACCACCTGAACGTCCACGGATACTGGAACATCTCCGAGACCAAGATGTCCAAGAGCCTGGGGAACGTGGTGGAGCCGCTGGCCATGGCCGAGAAGTACGGCGTGGACGCCTTCCGCTACTTCCTGGCCCGCGAGATGTCCTTCGGCCTGGACGCTTCCTTTTCCGAGGAGGCCATCGTGAACCGGGTGAACGCTGACCTGGCCAACGACCTGGGCAACCTGTTCATGCGGGTCCTCACCATGGCCCACAAGTACCGGGACGGCGTGGTGCCGGAGTGCGACTGCAGCTCCGAGGACACGATGGCCTGGGACCTCTCGGGAGAGGCCAAGACCGCGGTGGCTCAATATCTCGCCGCAATGGAGGATTTTTCCTTCCACAAGGCCATGACCGCCGCCTTCGAGTTCGTTTCGGGCATGAACCGCTACGTGGACATCACCGCCCCATGGACGCTGGCCAAGGACAAGTCCTCCCGGATTCCTCTGGACGCGGTGCTCTACAACCTTATGGAAGGCCTGCGGATGACCGCCGCCATGCTCTATCCCGTCATGCCGGAGACCGCCCGGGTCATGGTGGAGCACCTGGGCCTTTCCTCGGAAAGCCTTTTGGGCGGCGGGGACGATCCGCTTGCCTGGGGAACCCTGCCCGCCGGCACCTGCATCAAGAAGGCCGTGGCGTTGTTCCCCCGCATTGACCCGGAAAAGGCCCTCCCTCCGCAGGAGCCCGAGAAAAAAGGACCGGCCGTGCCCATCAAGCCAGAGATCACCTACCAGGACTTCGAGAAGCTGGACCTGCGGGTGGCCACCGTGGTGGCTGCGGAGGCCATTCCCAAGGCCAAGAAGATCCTCAAGCTCACGCTCGACCTGGGGGAGCCCCGGACGGTGGTGGCCGGTATAGCCCTTTCCTACAAGCCCGAGGAGCTGGTGGGCAAGAAGGTGGTGGTGCTGGCCAACCTGGCTCCGGCCAAGCTCATGGGCATCACCAGTCAGGGCATGGTCCTGGCCGCCGTGGACGAGGAGGGGGCCAGGCTCCTGGCGCTCGACCGGCCGGCGCCCGAGGGCACTCCGGTGAAATGACCGGCTCGCCGCAAGAGCCGGACGCTTGGCTGTGCTTCGGAGGATGCCCAGCGGTCGCGTAGGACCGCCGGCGCTCCCGCCCTGAAGCGCGGCATGCCTTCGGCCCGCCGCATTGCGTTCACCCGCGCTCCTTTCGCCCGCATTCGTGCCTCCCATCCCCCCCGTCCCTCCGTGGGCTTTTCCGCCCATTTTTTCTCCCGGGGTTTTCGGAAAGTTTTGAAAACGTTTCAAAAAAGCTGGCGCGAAGCAGAAAAAGGCAGTATAATAAGCAATGAAATCAGGAGAGAGACCCGGCGCGCCCCGGCCGCCGGCCCTATAAAGCCCATCCATCCGAGGTTTCCGTGGAAGCACCGGAGCCCAACAACCTTGCCGCCCCAACAGGCGCTCCTTCCCGGCCGAGCCCCCTTCGCAATGCCAGGCGCCGCGCCCGCGCTCAGCAGCGTCGGCGCAACCAGAAGATATTTCTTCTTTTCTCCATCATGTTTTTTGCCGCCTGCGTGAGCCTGGCCGTCTACTCCGTGGCTCTGGTTGCCTCTCCCGGGCCCCGGCCCGAAAGCGCAGCCACGGAAGAAGGCTTCGGGGCTGCCGCCCGGCTCGCCCTCACCTCCCGCGACGTGGCTGGCCTTCTGTCCGGCGAAAGGCCGTGGGAGTGGCCGGAAAATACGCGCAGCCTCACCCGCCACGGGGAAACCTTCACGCTGAAAAGCACCCTGGACCGCGACCTGCAGAGCTACCTGGAAAGCAAGCTGGATACGCGGCACTCCGCCGTCGTAGCCCTGGCCGCAGTTGATCCCGACACGGGCAACATCCTGGCCCTGGTGGGCGACGGGGAAGCCGCGGACGGGGAAAACCCCTGCCTGCGCGCCGACTACCCGGCCGCCAGCGTGTTCAAGATGATCACGGCGGCCGCCGCGGTGGAGGCCCACGACCTCACCGGGGACGAGCTCATCGCCTACCGGGGGAACGACCACACCCTCTACCGCTACCAGGTGGGCCGCAGGGAAAGCCGCCGCAGCCGCAACACGACCCTGGAAAACGCATTCGCCCGCAGCATCAACCCGGTCTTCGGCAAGATCGGCATCTATCTCCTGGGGCACGACCTCCTGAAGCAGAAGGCCGAAAGCTTCGGTTTCGGAAAGGCGCTGGGCTCCGAGCTTCCCGTGGAAACCAGCCGCGCCCCGGTGCCCGACGACGACTTCGGCATTGCCGAGTGCGCCTCGGGCTATAACCGGGAAACCCGCATCTCGCCCCTGCACGGAGCCCTCCTGGCCGCTGCGGCCGTGAACGGCGGCCTCATCTTCTCCCCGGCGGTCATTGACTCCGTCTACGCGGAAAACGGCGACCTGCTCTACAAGCACCTGCCCGAGGTGCGCAGCATCGCCTGCTCGCCCAAGGCCGCCGAGCGCCTGGGCCGATTGATGACGGCCACGGTCACCGAGGGTACGGCGCGGAAAACCTTCCGCAGGGCCGAGCGGGACCCGGTGCTCTCCGAACTGATCATGGGCGGCAAGACCGGCACCATCAGCAACGGGGAGGATAAAAACCGCCTGCTCTACGACTGGTTCGTGGGCTACGCACGCAGGCCCGAAGACGGGAAGAAGCTGGCCATCGCCTGCCTGGTGGTGCACGACAAGGTCCTGGGCACCAAGGCCGCCAAGTATGCCCGCTGGGCCTTCACCCGCTACTTCGAGGACAACCTGCCCGGTTAAGCCCCGGGGCCACGGCATGAGAGCATCCTCCGACTTCCTGTTCGCCCTCCTCCACCGCAACGTCATCCATCCCCTGTGGACCGCCAAGGACGGTGACTACCCCTACCGCCACCTGCGGCTTCTGGAAAAGAGCCAGTACGCGCGCCGGGAAAGCCTGGATGCATTGCGCCTGGCCCGGCTCCGGGCGCTTGTCTCCCATGCCTTTGAAAAGTGCCCTTACTACCGCAAGAGCTTCGCGGACGCCGGGGTCGGCCCCGCGGACATCAAGACCCTTGCCGACATCGCCCGCTTCCCCCGGATCGCCAAGCGCGACATCCAGGAGCACCGGGAAGAGATGCGGCGCAGCGACAGGTCCCCGGAGCAGCTCATCCTGAACCGCACCGGGGGCTCCACGGGCGAGCCTCTGCTCTTCTACCTGGACGCCGAGCGCATGCGCTCCCGCAAGGCCGCCACCATCCGCCACGACCGCTGGGCGGGCAAGGACGTCTTTACCCTCTACGCCTCGGTGTGGGGCCACGCGGGAAAGCAGGAGGGCCTGAAAACCGCCCTGGTGGACCGCTATGTGCGGCGCTTCTTCTACCTGGACGCCTCGGCTGTGAACGACGCCTCCCTGGCCGCCTTCATGGACCAGGTGCGCCGCCTGGCCCCGGAAGTCTTCTTGGGCTACGCCAATGCGCTCCTCCTGCTGGCGCGGCACCTGGAAAGCGCCGGCATCACGGACTTCCCCCGGCCCCGGGCCGTGATCAGCTCCGCGGAGGTCCTGACCCCGGAGAGCCGGGCCACTATATCCCGCGTGCTGGGCTGCCCGGTCTTCGACCGCTACGGCTGCCGGGAAACCTCGGTCATCGCCAGCGAGTGCCCGGCCCACGATGGCCTGCACATCAACGAGGAAAACCTTCTGGTGGAGGTTCTGGACGCCAACGGGAAACCGGCTCCGCCGGGCCGGCCCGGCGAGATCGTGATCACGGACCTGATGAACCTGGCCATGCCGCTCATCCGCTACCGCATCCGGGACATGGGCGAGCTGCTTCCCGGCCCCTGCCCCTGCGGACGGACCCTTTCCCGCATGAAGATATCCGGGGGCCGAGTCACCGACTTCCTCCGGCTCCCCGACGGGCGCATGGTCTCGGGCGCATCGCTCACCATCAACCTGGTGGCCAACATCCCCGGCGTGCGCCAGGCCCAGATCCTCCAGCCCGACCCGGACCGGGTGGTCCTCAGGCTGGTGCGCGGCGAAGAATTTTCCGATGCCACGGTGCAAAAAATAAAGAGCGAAGCCCGAAAGCTTCTGGGGGAAAGCGCGGCCATCGGCCTTGACTTCGTGGACCGGATCGAGCCGCTTGCATCCGGCAAGCACCCCTTTTCCATTTCGTGTTTTTCAAAAAGCGATTTATAAAAAGAGGGAGAGGGCCCGGGGGAGGGGAAAAACGCTTTTCACAAGCGGTTTTCGCCCTTCCCCTGCAAAGTCTTTTCTTTTTTGCCGTATCGGACAAGCCCATGAGAACCATCGAGACGCAGGTTGCGGTCATTGGCGGGGGGGCCACCGGGGCCGGTGTTTTCCGGGACTGTGCGCTTCGGGGCATCCCCTGCGTGCTGGTGGAGAAGGACGACCTGGCGGCGGGGGCTTCGGGCCGGAACCACGGGCTTCTGCACTCGGGCGGCCGCTATGCGGTGAAGGACACCATGTCCGCCATGGAGTGCATCCTGGAGAACCGGATCCTGCGGAGGATCGCCGGGCACTGCGTCGAGGACACGGGAGGCCTTTTCGTCACTCTTCCCGAGGACGACCCCGAGTACCACCGCCTGTTCCTGGCCGCATGCGAGGCCGCCCACATCCCGGCGCGGGAGATCTCGGTGAAGCGGGCGCTGGCCATCGAGCCCAACTTGAACCCGGCCATCGTTGCCGCGGCCCATGTGCCCGACGGCACTGTGGACCCCTTCCGCCTGACCGCGGCCAACGTGATTGACGGGGTGGCGCGGGGCGGGATGGCGCTGACCCATACGGAGGCAACGGCCGTCCACTCCGAAAACGGCCGTATAACGGGCATTTCCTGCCGGAACAAAAAGAGCGGCGACGCGATCGAGATCACGTGCCGGGTGGTGGTGAACGCGGCCGGGGTGTTCGGCCAGAGGATCTGCAAGATGGCGGGCGTGTCCGTTTCCATGCTGCCCTCCAAAGGCTCCATGGTCATCATTGATTACCGCGTGAACAACGTGGTCATCAACCGCTGCCGCAAGCCTTCGGACGGCGACATCATCGTGCCCGGCGACACGGTGTCGCTCATCGGCACCACCTCGCGCACCATCGCCTACGAGGACATCGAAAAGCTCACGGTGGACGACGACGAGATCAATGTCCTGCTGGAGGACGGCGAGAAGCTCATCCCCAACGTGAGCCGCACCCGGGTGCTCCGGGCCTATGCCGGCGTGCGGCCCCTGGTGGCGCCGGACAAGGGCAAGGAGGGGCGCGACGTTTCCCGGGGCATCGTCCTTTTGGACCACGGGGAGCGGGACGGGCTCTTCGGGCTGGTCACCATCGCGGGGGGCAAGCTCACCACCTATCGCCTCATGGCCGAGGAGACCTGCGACCTGGTTTGCCGCCTGCTCGACGTGCAGGCGGCCTGCGAGACCCACCTGACGCCGCTGCCC
>JBFMHL010000040.1:0-6376 GCA_040753055.1 Thermodesulfobacteriota bacterium
CGACTCCTTTGCGGGCATCCTCAGGGAAACGCTGAAGGACCGCGCGGAGGTCATCAACGCCGGGGTGAGCGGTTACGGCCCGCTCCACGAGCTCCTATACTACCACCTGGAAGGCAGGCGATACAGCCCGAACGCGGTGGCGCTGTGCTTCTACGCCGGAGACCTCATGGACGGGCTCTACCTGCCCATGGAAGCCTTTTCCGGCAGCGGCGTGGACCTGGCCTGGGTGGATCGGTTCGTCAAGGGCTCGGGCTACAGCTTCGCCACCACTGCGGGGGGCCAAGGCCGGGCGATGGGCAACCTGCAGGCACTCGCGGGGCAAGCCCTGGGGCTCTATCATTTCCGGCGCTACTTCTCCCCTTCGGATATTCTGAAAGGGCGCTCCGACCTCTCGGTGTTCCTGAAATCGCCGGACCGCCGCCTGCTGAGCCGGTGGAAGGCCAACCTGGCGCTCATCCGCCAGCTTGCGGGGCTTTGCCGCGGAGACGGAGTCCGCTTCGTCATCGTGGCCATTCCCATGTGGGTGCAGGCGCACCCGGACGATTGGCGGCCCTTTGCCCGGGATGCGGGGCTGACCCCGGAGCGGACCGATCTATCGCAGCCCCAGGAGATCATCGCCGGCCTGGCGCGGGAGCTGGAAGTCCCCCTCCTGGACGCGCTCCCGGCCCTGCGGGCAAAAGGGGCTTCCGGGCGCCTCTACTTTCGCCACGACTACCACCTGAACCCGGCCGGCCACAGGGCCCTGGCCGAGTATCTTCTGGCCCATGCGGAAACCCTGATCGGTCCGTAACTCCGCCCACCGAAAAAAGGCCCCCGTCCGCGGTAGCGGGCGGGGGCCTTTTTTAACTTCGAGGGCCCGGAAAGGCCGCGCTTCTTAGAAGAAGTAGGTCAGAGAAACCGCACCGTTGGTGGCGTTGATGGCGCCGATCTCCAGCGACCCCGCCACGTTATCGGAAAACGCGTAGCTCGCTCCGAGGCGGAGGCCCACCGGCTTGTCTTCCTTGAGCTTCAGGGTTTCGTAAACGTTGCCGGCCGCGGTGTAGGTGGTGATCTCGGCCTTCACGTTGCTCATGGTGTAGGTGGGGCCGGCCCAGACATCCAGCTTGCCCAGGTCGTAGATGGCCTTGGGGAACACGTCCACCGTGTAGCGCTCCACGCTGATGTCCTGGCGGCTGGAGTTGGCGGGCGGGATGATATCCGTGGTGGCTTCCCGATGATAGCCCATGATGCCCGTGATGGAGACCCCCAAGGAGAGCTTTTCGGTGACCGGTCCGGCAAAGTCCAGGCCCAACCCGTACTGCACGTCCTTGAAGTCGTCCTTGATCTGATAGTTGGAATAGCCCTGGGTGCCGAAATAGTCGGCCTTCACCAGGTAGTCGGCAAGCCCCAGGATGCCGCGGACCGTGAACCAGTCCGTTACGCCGTAGCTTCCCTGCAGGGCCAGCAGGTGGGTTTCCTCGTTGTAATCATAGAACCGGTCCATCTCGGTGATGACGCCGGCGCCGACCCCCTGGCTGTTGGAGTAGCTGTCGAACTTGAGGTCCCTCTGCTCCAGGGTGAGCATGACGCCCAAGCCGATCTTTCCGGCATCCTGCGCCATGGCGGGTGCCGCGATCGCCGCGACCAACACGAAAGCCATGCAGAAGCATATCTTCTTCATCATCTTCCCCTTCCCTCCATCAGGTTGGTTGAATGGGTGCACATCCGCGCTTGCCGTTCTCCTCCGACGGTTTGCGCTTTTTATGCGAGTGGTTTTCTATATCATGGGCAAAATGCCAACGCAAGCGCAACATGGGTGTTTCTTCCGCGCATCGCTTCGCATAAACGCGCGGCGGGGGGGCGCCATGCGGGGAAACGAGGTGCAATGGGCTTGCATGCCGCAAGTCCTTGAGATAATATGCGGCCCTACAAAAATGACAACGCGGCAAGACGGAGGCGATGCGGGCTATGCCTTGAATCGCCCGGGAGCCGACGGCGACAGGGAATCCCGGCGCATGCGACGGAAGCCGGCTTGACCGCTCCCGAACCAAACCCCACCCCTTCCTTCTGAGGCTCTCCATGACACGAGTAAACCGCGGGTCCCTTATTCTCGTCTTCGCACTGATTCTGCTCTCGCTCTCCTCCACCGCTTCCCGCGCCGAATGGAAGGACCGCTGGAAGCTGGCCACCCTGGCCCCGGACGGCGTAGGCTGGGCACGGCAGATCAAAGCAATCGTGATCCCCGCCATTGACCGCGTCACGGAGAAAAACCTGGAGATCAAGGTCTACTGGGGCGGCGTCATGGGGGACGACTCGGACTACATCAAGAAGATGCGCATTGACCAGCTGCAGGGCGCGGGCCTCTCCGGCCACGGGGTGACCCTGGCCGTGCCCGAAATGGCCGTGACCGAGCTGCCGTTTTTATTCCGCAACTGGGCCGAGGTGGACTACATCAAGGGACGCATGCGGGACACCTTCGACAAGATCGCAAAGAAAAACGGATACTTCATGGTCGCCTGGATTGACCAGGACTTCGACCGCATGTACTCCGTCAAGCACGATATGGACTCCATGGAGGACATCTCCAAAATCAAGGCCCTGTCCTGGTTCGGCCCCATGGAGGAGGCCGTGTACAAGGCCCTGGGGGCTGTTCCCGTGCCCATCGCCATGCCCGAGGCCCCGGCCGCCATGCGCTCCGGCATCGGTGACACCATCACCGCCCCGGCCGCCTGGATGGTGGGAACCCAGCTCTACTCCATCGCCAAGCACGTGAGCCCGCTCAACATCCGTTACGCACCGGCCCTCATCGTCATGACAGCCAACCGCTGGGCCACCATGCCCCAGAAGTACCAGGACGCCTACTATGCCTGCCGGGACGCTGTGACCCAGGAGTTCTGCCAAGAGGTGCGCAAGGACAATCAGAAATGCTTCAAGGCCATGCTGGACTACGGCGTGACCGAAAAGCCCGCTTCCGATAAACTGATCGCGGAGGCCAAGGCCCGCACCCGCCCCCTCTACGACAAGCTGGCCAACGACCTCTATCCCAAGGAGCTTCTGGACGAGCTCCTCGGCTATCTGCAGGAGTATCGGAAGACGCACCCGTAACATCGAAGCATTCAGGGCGGCCGGGTGAAACGCCCTTTTATAAACTCAGCAAGGAGGCTCTTATGTCGTTCTTCCTGGACCTGGAACTCACGCGCGTCATCGAGCTTAACTGCGGTTTCGACAAGGCCTTCGACTTCTTCTCCAACGTGGAGAGCATGGGCAAGCTCTTTCCCCGGGTGGAGAAGCTGGAGGACCTGGGAAAAGGCTCCTACAAGTGGACCATCGAGGAAATGGGCGTCTCCAAGTACACCCTGGGCGTGATTTACGGCGCTAAATACAGCTTCGACAAGAAGAAGGGACTGGTCACCTGGGAGCCCGTGCCGGGAATCGGCAACGGCGTGAGCCACGGGAAGGTGGAGATCAAGGGCAAGGGAGATAAAACCGTGGTGAACTTCCACACCACCCTGAAGCTGGAGGTGCCTTTCACCAGCCTGGCCAAGCCCATCATCAAGCCCTTTGCAGCAAGCCAGTTCAACGCCAACCTGGACCAGTTCCAGAAAAACGTGGAGAAAGCGCTGTCCGCGTAAGCGGGAGACCCCGCCATGGCGACCGCGACCGACCTTACCCGAACCACCCACCCCGGGGGTTGGGGTTGGTTTCCCCCCCCCCGCCGCCGCGGACGCCGACGCCTGGCGCGAAATCCTGTCCCGCACCCTGTCGGGCCGGCCCCTGCCCGCCGTCCTTGCGGGCGACCTCCCCGCGGCGCGGGAAGCTGCGGCCCGCCTGGGAATCCCCTGCACCCGATTTTTCCAAGCCGCAGAACCGGCGGACCAAGACCCCCTCCCGGCAAGCTTCGCCTGGGACGAGCTGGGCCGAATGCGGGAGACCTTCTCCGGCAAAGGCCCCATCCTGTTCCTTGCCGACCTCTCCCTCCCCGATCCCCGGCCCCTTCTCTGCCTTGTCCGCACCCTGCTGTTCGAAAACCCGGAAAGCCGCCTGATCCTCTCCGGAGACCCCGGCCCTTGCGCGGCCCTGCTTACGGGCGCGGGCTTCTCCCGGGTCCGGAAGATCCCCCGGCTCCCGGCCGTCACGGCCGCCGCGGACCACGAATCCTACGCCCGCTTCCTCTCGCGCGCCGGCTTGTTTCCTCCCGGCGCACGCGAGATCCTGGTCACCAAGGAGCACCCGGCCTTCGGCTACTTCGGGGGCATCGGCTCGTACGCCGAGGAGATGCAGCGCCTCCAGGGCGTTTCGCCCCCGGGAATCGTCTACCTGGGCGAAGGCAGGCTGCAACGCCGTTTCCTGCCCTCCGCCGCCCAGGCCCGCAAACTCTGCTGGATCGTCCCGGAAACCTTCTACCCTTTGGCTTCGCTCGCCTCCCGCCATCCGGCGGACATCGCCCTGGACCTCGTGCGCGCCGCCTGCCTCTACTACCCCGACCTGGCCGTCGTGGAGTACCAGGACTGCGACGCCGTGGGGCTCCGCATCGCCCAGGCACGGCGCGCCGGCCTCCTCCCTCCGGGCATCTCCACCCGCTGCCGCTGCCACGGCACCACGGCCTATCTGGAAAACGGATACGGCCAGGCCCTGGGATCGCCCGAGCGCCTCCGCGCGATGAGCGAGGAAAAAGCGTCCATCGAGCTTGCCGACATCCAGAGCTTCCCCACCGCCTGGATCAAGGGATTCTATGAAGAATCGGGCTACCGGCTCTCTCCCGGCCGCGCCCGGCTGCTCCGCTACCCCTTCGCCTTCCCGGACGCCCTCCCCTCCCACCGCTTCCAGGCCGCGGACACCGTCCTCTTTTTCGGCCGCCGGACCGCCATGAAGGGCTTTCCCCTCTTCGTCTCCGCCATGGAAACGCTGTTGGCCGCACCCGGCTCCCGGCTTCAAGAAATCGTCGTCATCGGCGCCAAAGACCCCGCCCTGGCCCGGGAAAACCGCGCCCTAACAGCCCTCGCTTCCCGCGTGCGCGTAACCGAGCTGAGCCCTTCTCGCCACGAGGCGCGCAGGCTCCTCGCCCGGCTCGCGCCCCGCGCCGTCTGCGTCATCTGCTACCGGGCCGACAACCACCCCAACTGCGTGCTGGAGGCCATGGCCGCGGGCTGCCCCCTCGTCGCCACCCGCACCGGGGGCATCCCCGAGCTCGTCCCGCCCGGCGCCTCCCTGCCCCTGGTCCCGCCCGACCCCGGCGCCCTGGCCCGAGCCGTCCGATCCGCCCTGGACCTCCCCGCCCCGGAGCGGCAACAAATCGCCAGAGACACCTTCGCCCGGGCCGCCCGCGCCCAGGAACGCATCAACTTCGAGCACCAGCGCCAGGCCGCCGAAGCCGCAACTCCGGCCCCTTCCTCCAACCCGCCCTCCCCCGCCCCGGAGCCCCTGTTCTTCCGCCACCCGGACGCAACGCTTCTGCCCGGCTTCTTCGTCTTGCACTACCGCTATCTCGCCCAAAACCCCGACGCCGCCTGCGCCGTGGCCTTCGCCGAATCCTCCTCTTCCGCCGACAAGCACATCTTCCGGCCCATCGGAGACGGCATCGTCGCATCTTTTTTCGAAAACACACTGGGGCACGCCACTGCCGCCATCAACCCGGACGCCATGAAACGCCTGGGGATCTCCTGCCCCGACCCCGCCTCCGACCTTTTGGGCCCCGACTTCTTCGTCCGGGTCCTCTGCGCCGGCGGCCGCATCGGCGTCATCCCCGAGGTCCTCTCCCGCTACGCTCCCGGCACCGGCCCCTTTGCGCTAGCTACCGAAAACCCCGCGCAAAATCCCCTGGCCGCAGGCATCTCCGCCCTGCCCCGCTTCGAAGCCACCCGCCTCGCCGCCCTGGCCGCCAACATGAAATCCTTCTGCCAAAGCCCGGAATGGACCATGGCCGCAAAGCTCTCCCAAAATCCCCGGCTCCTCTTCGCCGCCAGGAAAACCCTGGGCCTCCTCTCCGCCGCCCGCACCGCCGCGGAAAAGATCAAAAGATAGAAAAAGAAAAAAAGTAAAAGATAGAAAGGATTTGTGGGGGTGGGGGGACAAACCCCTTTTGAAAAAGCCGGCTTTTTCCCCCCTCCCCCACACCCTCTCCCCCCTTTTCCGCAAAACTTTTTGATGCGCTGGAGGATAAGGAAGGAATGCAATGAAGGAAGACGGGAACAAGATTTCCTCTGGCCACAGGATTCATCCCATAGCCTATTAACAATGAAATAAATCCAATGGAACTTAGCAGCAGGCTTCTTGAAAAACAGCGAGGCGTATGAGCGCTGGCCTGACAAAGCCCATACTAGGGCTTTCTTTGGAGGGGGGTTTGGGGGGGGGGGGGGTTTGTGGTAGGTAAAAATGGGACCCCCCCAACATCAGGGTG
>JBFMHL010000040.1:6386-31988 GCA_040753055.1 Thermodesulfobacteriota bacterium
CCCCCCCCCCGGCGCGGCGCGCGGGCGCGCGCCCCCCCCCCCCCCCCCCCCCCCCCCCCCCCCCCCCCCCCCCCCCAATTCTTCTGTCTTTATCTTTTATCTTTTACCTTTGTCTTTTGCCGTTACACATAGTCGGGGTAGGTGGGTTGGTACATCATCTCGGCGATGGAGGCTTTCAGGTCCTTGGGGCGGGGTTTGTTTGCCAGCTCCTGCTCGTAGGCCACTTCGGCCACGGCCGTTGCGATGGCCAGCGACACCTCGCGGATGCGGGTCAAGGGCGGGAAGATGCGTCCCTGCTCGATGTCCTCCTCCGTGAGCGAGTGCGCCAGGGTCCGGGCTGCGGCCAGGAACATCTCCTCCGTGGCGTGGCGGGACCAGCATGCGATGCAGCCCAGGCCCACTCCGGGGAAGATGTAGACGTTGTTTCCCTGGGAGGGGATGTAGGTTTTCCCGTTCACGTTGACCGGGGCGAAGGGGCTGCCCGAGGCGAAAATGGCGCGGCATTCCGTGTGGCCGTAGGCTTCCTCGGCGGTGCACTCGGCCTTGGCCGTGGGGTTGGAGAGGGGGAAGATGATGGGCCGCGGGTTTATTTCGGCCATGAGCTTGAGCGACGGCTCGTTGAACATGCTCCCCTGGCCCGAAACGCCGATGAGCGCCGTGGGGCGGACCAGGCGGACGGCTTCCTCCAGGGTTTGGGTGAACGCGTGATCGTGGGCGAAGGCCTGCTTGTGGCCGCTTAGGTCCGTGCGGCTTTTGACGACAAGGCCCTTGGAGTCCATGAAGAAGATTTGCTTCTTGGCTTCCTCCAGGGGAATCCCCTCGGAGGAAAGCGCCGCCAGGATGAGGCTGGCCGCCCCGATCCCGGCCTCGCCCGCTCCCACGAAGAGAAACCTCTGGTCGGAGAGCCGGTTGCCGGTGAAGTGCAGGGCCGAGTAAACGCCGGCGAGCGCCACGGCCGCGGTCCCCTGGATGTCGTCGTTGAAGCACAGGACCTCGTGCTGGTACTTCTTCAGCAGCCGGAAGGCGTTCTGGTTGGAAAAGTCCTCGAACTGGATGAGGCAGGAGGGGAACACCTGCTGGACCGCCACCACGAACTCCTCGATGAGCTCGTCGTACTCGTCCCCGCGCAGGCGGCGGCGCCGGAGGCCGATGTACAGCGGGTCGTCCAGGAGCTCCTGGTTGTCCGTGCCCACGTCAATGGTGACCGGCAGCGAGAGGGACGGCGGAATGCCGGCGCAGGCGGAGTAGAGCGCAAGCTTGCCCACGGGAATGCCCATGCCGTCCGCGCCCAGGTCCCCCAGGCCCAGGATGCGCTCGCCGTCCGTGACCACGATGAGCGAAATCTTCTTGTAGGGCCAGTTGCGCAGCACCTGGGCCACGCGGCCCTTGTCCTCGGCCGTGATGAAGATGCCCCGCGGCCTGCGGAAGATGTGGCCGTACTGCTGGCAGGCCTGGCCCACCGTGGGGGTGTAGATGATGGGCATGGTCTCTTCGATATTGTCCATGATGACGCGGTAGAAAAGCGTCTTGTTGCGGTCCTGCAGGCCGGTGAGGAAGATGTACTTCTCCAGGTTGGTGCGGGCCCGGCGCAAATTTTCCAGGATGCGCATGACCTGCTCCTCCATGGTGTGAACCCTGGGGGGAAGAAGTCCGCGGATACCCAGGACGTCGCGCTCCTCCTCCGTGAAGGCCGAGCCCTTGTTCAGGGCTGGGTCCCGCAATATCGCCGCGCCGAAGGGGATCTCGTCCCGGTGGCCTGTTTTCTCCATCCGTTCGGCCGATCGGGCGAAGGCGCTTTTCCGCAGGATCGCACGGAAGTTCACGTGGCCCAGGAAAACGGACAGCGCGTCCTGGTCCGCCAGGTCCCGAGGGAAGCGGATGACCATCTCGTCGTCTTCATAGGTGATCTTGTACATGGGAGGCCTTTCCCGCGGATGGGATGCGCCCGCGGCGGTGCTATGCGGGCGCGATTTGTTTTCATGGTTTCCCGATGGGCGTCTTTCGCCGGGTTGTACCACGGCCGGGCGGCGCATTGGAAGGGGAGCCGCGGGAGAAATTTTGCGCTGCGGTGTGGTTTGGGCTATAGATAAGCCCGCTCCGGAGAAACGTTTGAAAAATGCCGTCGCCGCGGTGATACACCCTAGGGAAGGGCCATGTACAAGGACGCGTACCGAAAAAAGCTCACCACCCCCGAGAAGGCCGTTTCCGCCATCCGGGACAACGATCTCTTGATCTTCGGGGTGGCGCTGGCCGAGCCCCCGGCCCTGCTTTCCGCCGTTTCCGCCCGGCTCTCCGCGGGCGACCTGAAGAAGCTCCGGCTCTTCTACCTTTACCCCCTGCCCAACGCGTGCAAGACGGTGCTTAAACCCGAGTTGTGCGACCGCGTGGAGGCCTTCTCCTCCTTCGTGAGCGAGGGCGAGCGCGGCCTGGTGCGCGTGGGCCTGAACCAGTTCGTGCCCTGCCACTTCCACCAGATTCCGGGGATCATAAGGAAGAGCTTTCCGCCCGACGTGTGCATAACCACGGTCTCGCCCATGGATGCGGCGGGCTTCTTCAGCTTCGGCACGGCCAACGACTTCACGTCCACGGCCGCGCTCACGGCAAAAAAGCTCATCGTCGAGGTGAACCAGGCCATGCCCCGGGTCTTCGGCCGGTCCATGGTGCACGTGTCCCGGGTACACGCCATCGTGGAAAACCACGCGCCGCTCTATCCCTATAAGCCGCCTCCCATGGGCGAGGTGGACCGGCAGATCGGAAAGATCGTGGCCGAGATGGTGCCCGACGGCGCCACCATCCAGATCGGCGCAGGAGGAGTGCCCAAGGCGGTGGCCACCTTCCTTTCGGGGCACCGGGACCTGGGAATCCACTCCGAGCTCATGATCCCGGACATGGTGGAGCTCATTAAAACCGGCGTGGTCACGGGAAGGAAGAAAACCCTGATGCCGGAGAAGCACGTGTTCACCATGAGCGGAGGAGGTCCCCAGGCAATGCGGGACTTCATGAACGACAACCCCGCGGTGGAAAGCCACCCGGTGGACTGGGTGAACGATCCCGCGGTCATCGCCAGAAACGACAACATGGTCTCCATAAACGCCATTCTGGAAGTGGACCTCCTGGGCCAAGCCAACGCCGAGGCCATAGACGGCCAGCAGTTCTCGGGCACGGGCGGGCAGCTGGACTTCGTGCGGGGGGCCTATGCCTCCAAGGGCGGCAAGTCCATCCTGGCCTTCCACTCCACTGCCCGGAAGGGAAAGGTCTCCCGGGTGGTGCCCCGGCTGGGGGAAAACGCCATCGTCACCACGCCGCGCCAGGACGTGCACTGGCTGGTGACGGAGCACGGGGCCGCGGACCTCAAGGGAAAGAGCCTGGGCCAGAGGGCTCTGGCTATCATCGAGCTCGCCCATCCGGATTTCCGGGAAGGCCTGCTGCGGGAAGCGGAAAAGATGAGGCTTTTATGAAGCCTGTCCGTTAAAACAAGGAACGAGCACCATGAAGCACGCCATCAAGGACGAGTTCATCCGGCTGGACCACGGAAGCGGCGGAGAACTTTCTTACGAGATCGTGGAGAAGCTCTTCGCCCCCGCCTTCGGCAGCCCGGAGCTCCTGGCCGGGCACGACGGCGCGATCATGGCCGGAATCTCCGGGGCCATCGCCTTTTCCACGGACACCTTCGTGGTGGACCCCCTCTTCTTTCCCGGCGGCAGCATCGGGGACCTGGCCGTCAACGGCACCGTGAACGATGTGGCCGTGTGCGGAGCCAAACCCCTCTATCTCTCGGCGGGCTTCGTGCTGGAGGAGGGCTTCCCCCTCAAAGACCTGGCGGCCGTCGTTTCCCACATGGCCGCGGCTGCGAAACAAGCGGGGGTGGCCATCGTCACCGGAGACACCAAAGTGGTGCCCCGCCGTGCAGCGGATAAGGTCTTCATCAACACCGCGGGCATCGGCAGAGTTTTCGACGGCGTCGCCATCGCCCCCCGCCGGGCCGAACCCGGCGACGCCATCCTTTGCTCCGGCACCGTAGCCGACCACGGCGTGGCCGTACTCCTGGCCCGCAACGATTTGGGTCTCTCGGCGGACATCCGCTCCGACACCGCACCCTTAAACGGTCTCGTGGAAGCCATCATAACCGCCGTGCGCGACGTCCACGTGCTCCGCGACATCACCCGCGGAGGACTCTCCAGCGCCGCCAACGAGATCGCACGCAAATGCGGCTTTGGAATCACCCTGAACGAGGCCGCGATCCCCATCGCCCCGGCCGTGGCCGGCGCCTGCTCCCTGCTGGGCTTCGACCCTTTGCACATAGCAAACGAAGGCAAGCTCATCGCCATCGTGCCGGCGGATTCGGCGGCACGGGCACTCTCCGCCATGCAGGCCCACCCCTTGGGCCGACAAGCCGCCGTCATCGGCCGCGTAACCGCAGAAAACCCTGGCGTGGTGCTCCTCACCGCACGTAGCGGCGGCGCCCGCCTCCTGCCCATGCTCACCGGCGAGCAGCTGCCCAGGATTTGCTAAGAAGACAAAAAGGGAAGAAGATTTTGCGGGGCAGCGGGGAAAACCGCTTTTGAAAAAGCGGCTTTTCCCCCCTCCCCCGCGCCCCCTCCCCCCTTTCCACAAAACTTTTTGACGCAATTGTTTAAGTTGATGAGAGGATCTGCAAAGTAGATGCATGCCGTTCCCTTTCTTCAACAGCATGTTAAATCCATGCAGCCCTGACCGTCGTATTGTCACCTTCGGGCTTGTCCCCTTGGGTCAAAAAGAGTTTCCCTCCAGAAGCTTTATCCTCCCATCTTTTTTCGGCGTGACGGGCGAGTGTTTCCGGATGTAGTCGGCCAGCAGGGCCGTGGGCTTCATGGTGGTGTTGGTCCTCAGCACGCCGGGGCGGCCGAACACGAAGTACCCGTCCCCGCCCGAGGCGGTGAAATCCGAAACCAGGACGGTATAGGTTTTGGCCGGGTCAATGTCTTCGTAGGAGTCTTTTTGGCGGATTCGGGCTTGGATGACCCGTTCCCCGGCAAACAGGACCTCCCCCTTTTCCCCGGCCCGGAAGGGCCGCCGGGAGAGGTCAAGGGTCATCTGGATTCCGCCCACCTGCAGGAAGCCGCCCGTGGGGGTGCGGGCCGGGTCCGCATCCGGATCGTCGCCCGGCCCTCCCAGGGCCGATGCGGAGATCTCCAGGACCTGCAACAGGTCCCGGCCCGTCAGAGTGACGGAAAGGATGTCGTTTCCGAAGGGCAGCATGCTGTTCACGGTTTCGTAGGTCACGGTCCCGGCCGGGATGACGCGGTCCCCCCGGATGGAGCCGCCGTTCACCAGGGAAGCCCGGGCATCCGGAAACCAGGCCAGCCAGGAGTCGGCCACCAGGTCTCCGGCCGCGGCCTCGCCGCCCCGCACGGTTTTTCGGGTGGTGTCCAGGCCGGCAGCCAGGATACCGATGGGGGTTCCCAGGCCCTGGTGGTACTTTTCCAGCCACAAGTCCATGGCCGCGGCCACCTTCGGATTCGAGCCCCGGGCGTCGTCTAAAAGCACGGCCCGAAACGAGCTTTCCCGGACCGCGCCGTCTTGGAAGGTGAACGAGAGGACTCCCAGGTGGGTGCCTTCGGCCGCGTCCTGGACGATGCGGGTGCCGGAGAGAACCGTGTCGGCAAGGATGTGGTCGTGGCCGCCCACGATGAAGTCGATGCCCGGAACGTTTTCGGCGAGCCGGGAGTCCAGGGCCACGCCCATGTGGCTCAAAGCCACCACCACCCGGCAGCCCTTTTGCCGAAGCTCGGCGACGCAGTTGCGGGCTGCGGTCTCGAAGTCGCGGTTCAGCGAAAGCTCGGGCTCGGGCCGGGTCAGGCGGAAGAGATCCGGGGTGATGAGCCCGAAAACGCCGATGCGGACCCCCGCCACGTCGTAGACGGCGTAGGGCATGACCTTTTGCGAGAATGCCGGATCGGCAGAGGACAGGTTGGCGCACAGGACGTCGAAGCCCGCGTGGGCCAGTGCCTTGTCGTAAGTCTTGAGCCCGTAGTCGAACTCGTGGTTTCCCGGACATGCCGCCCGGTAGCCCGCCAGGGTCATTCCGGTCATCTCCGGCTCGCCTTTGTAGAGCTCGTAGAACGACCCGATCATGTCGTCGCCCGAAGAAAGGAGCAGCGTTCCGTCGTAGTTCCGGGATTCGTCGCCGGCGACCGCCGCGATCCGGGCCAGGCCGCCCAAGGTTTGCTTGCGGCCGTCGCGGTCGTGCTCCGTGCCCGCCACGTCGCTCTGGAGGTCCGAGGTGCAGAAGATGGCGATGCGCCGAATTTCGGTGGGGGGCGTGCGGCCCGCGCAGCCGACAAGCAGGAAGATCAGCAACAGGCAAAAGGCGCGCTTGGTCATGGCGGTCCTCTCCGGCAGGAGGGCGGGCTGGACAACTTCCGCCCGTTGATAGTAGGGTTTCCCGCAAAATCGGTTTTTTGTTATCTGGTTTTCTCTTTTGCCAAGAATCGAGAAATGCAGCAAGAGCAGCCTGTAATCATTATTGCCGGGCCCACGGCAGCGGGGAAGACCGGAGCGGCCGTCAGGCTTTGCCAGGAGATCTCCGGCGAGGTGATCTCGGCCGACGCCATGGCCGTCTATCGGTACATGGACGTGGGTACGGCCAAGCCCACGGTGCAGGAGCGTGCGGCGGTGCCCCACCACCTGGTGGACGTGGCGGACCCGGACGAGGACTTCGACGCAGCCCGTTACAGCCGAATGGCCCGAGAAGCCGCAACGGGGATCCTCGCGCGCGGAAAGCTACCGGTGGTGGCGGGGGGGACGGGCCTCTACATCAAGACCATGCTCCACGGGCTGTTCAGCCGGGGCGAGTCGGACCCGAAAGTTAGGGACGCCCTGCGCCGGGAGGCGGAGGAGAGGGGGCCGGCGGCTCTGCACGAGCGGCTGGCGGGCCTGGACCCGGTTGCGGCGGCCCGCATCCACCCCAACGACGCCTTCCGCATCGTCCGGGCCCTCCAGATCATCGAGACCACCGGAAAGCCCATCACGGCCCAGCAAAAGGACCACGGCTTTGCCGAAACCCCCTATCGCCCGCTCTACCTGTTTCTGTGCCCGGACCGCGACGTGCTTTACCGGCGCATCAGCGAGCGGGTGGACAGGATGATGGAAGCGGGTTTCCTAGCCGAGGTGGAGGGGCTGCTGTCGCGGGGCTACGGGCGTGATCTCAAAGCCATGCAGTCCATCGGGTACAGGCAGCTTGCGGCCCACCTGGCGGGCGAGACGAGCCTGGAGGATGCCGTGATGCTGATCAAAAGGGATACGCGCAGGTTCGCAAAGAGGCAGATCACGTGGTTCTCGGCCGCACCGGAGGCCGTGCGCGCGGACCCCGGGGACCACGAACGCATCCGGGAGCTGGCGCGGGAGCATCTGGGAGCATAAGGCGGCGGCGCGGCTCCCATCGGCCACCCGAATACGCGAGCGGCCCCATGCGGCCGCCCCGAAAGGCGGAAAAAGACTTTCACACCAGGGGAAATATCGTTCTTGGCAAGAACGATCCCACTATGGGATTTGGCCCCTTCAACGAAAAAGTCCGTCGCGGATACTGGGGCACGTTTCAGGGCTTGAGCGGCTTGGGCGGATCGGGGATGACGGGGTAGGCGGCGGCGAAGGCGCCTCGCTTGGCCTCGTAGTTCTTGACCTTTTCCCGGATGGCCGTGGATTCCTTCACGTACTGCTTGGCCTCCTCCGTGGTCTCGATGTGGGAGTATTTTTTGTCCAGGCACTCCCGTTCCTTGACCAGGGCATCGTACTCGGCGGCCAGGGAGTCGCAGGTGATGCCGCGTTCGGCCAGCAGTTTGCGGGCCGCGGCGGTCCGGTCCCGGTCGTCTCCGGCCTTGGCCGCGGATAGGAAGGGACCCCCGACAACAAAGAGAAGGCTCGTTGCCACAACGGCGAGCAGCAGCACCATCGCCGGTCCGGTTTTCATGGCGCACTCCCGGGCGGTATGCGGAAAATCAGCTTACCTGTTCCTTTTAATATATTGTTTTGGTAGGAATTTTCCCAAAATAATTTTTATAGAAGATATAGGGGTTTTCTTCCCTTCCCCGCAAGAGCCCTTCCTTATCTTTCGTGCTTCTAATACAGCCTGCGGGCAAAGAACTCCGGAAGGCCTGCGGCGATGATTTTCTTGGCCGCGGACTTGATGTCGTAGGGAACGAAGCGGACCTCCAGCATTTTCTTCCCGGGCTCGTAGATGATGTACTTGGCGTTGTTGTTGCCGTCCCGTGGCTGGCCCACGGAGCCCACGTTCACGATGTAGCGGCGGCTGTCCAGGGTGTGGACGCCCCGGGTGAGCCGCAGGGACTGGACGGTCATGCCGTCCCAGGCCATCATGGTCAGGATATGGGTGTGGCCCACGAAGCACACGCGGGCGTCGGTGAGTTCCATGGCCACGGAAACCATGTCCGTGGTGGCTTCGAACAAATAGGTGTGGACGGAGTCCGGGGGAAACCCGTGGACGAAAAGGGAGCTTCCCACGGTGAGAGTCTTGGGCCACTTGTGGAAGGACTCCACGGAGCGTTTGGACAGGACCTCGCGGGTGCGGAGGATGGACTCGGTGGCCTGGGGGTTGAACCAGGACAAAACGTTGTCGTCGAACACCGCCTCCTCGTGGTTTCCCACCAGGGAGTGGATTCTGCGACGGGAAAGAAGGCGTACCACCTCCTCGGGCTGGGCTCCGTAACCCACGCAGTCGCCCAGGCAGACGATGCGGTCCACGCCCTTGACGGCGATATCCTGGAGCACTGCCTGAAGCGCTTCCATATTGGCATGGATGTCGGATATGACCGCGAATCGCAAAAAAGGGCCTTTCGGTTGTGTTTCTTTGGCCTTGACAGACGAACGGCCATGGCCTATTTAGCATCGTTTGCAAGCGCCGGGAGGTTCCGGCAGGGTCCACCCGCCGTCCGCTGCTTGCATCTCGCAAGAATTAAAGGGCTTTTTTAAAAGCGTCAAGTTCCGTTTTATCTTATCATGGGAGTTTGCCGGAAAACCATAGGCCGGCAAGAATGAAAGGGCCGAGGCGAAAGCGGGCGGCCCAGGAGGAAGAACGTTGGCGAATCACAAATCCGCAATCAAGAGGACCAAGCAGGCCGCAAAGAGCAACCTGCGCAACCGGGCCGGCAAGACGCGCATCAAGAACGTGGTGAAGTCCGTGTCGGACAAGATGGAAGCCAAGGATGTGGCAGGCGCCAAGGAAGCGTTGCTCCTGGCTCAGTCCATCATTGACAAGGGTGCGAGCAACGGCGTGATCCACAAGAAGACCGCCGCGCGCAAGGTGTCCCGGCTGGCCAAGAAGATCGCCAAGCTTTCGGCCACATAGGAAGCAATCCGCGGCATACACCCTCGTCCGGCCCTACGGGCTCTGGCCCCCGCTTTCCGGCGGCGGGCCGGGTGCCTTGGGAAAGGTTGTTTCCGGGCGCCCGCCTGCGCGGCGGTGAAGGTTTGCCCGCGAGCCAACGGAAATCCAAAAGCCTTTTTCCGGGCGGAGTGGTCCGCTTTGCCGGAAAAAGGCTTTTTGTGTTTGCGTAAATGCCGGAGACCGGCGGCAGCTGGCTTTTGCCGCCCATTGCAATAAAATTTTAGAAACAGCCCCTAGAATCCTTCCCGGAAGGCGTCCAGGCGTTCCAGGGCCTTTTGCGCGATGCGCCATGCGGCCTCGCGGATGGCTTCCTGGCGGTTTTTCCGGGTGGTCAGGTCGTCCGCGGCCAGGGCCTGGTAATCCGCGAAGTCGGAGAGCCCGGAGTCGGACCAGACCGCCTTGCCTTCCCTGTCCGTCAGCACCAGGGAGGTTGTGACGGTGATCCTGCGGCGGGTGGACTCGCCGTCCGCCCTCCGCCCCAGGCTGATGTCCAGGAGCGAGAGGATGTTTCCGGAAAGCTTCATGTCCGCTGTCTCGGAGCGGATGATTAAAAAGCGCCGGCTGGCGGAAAGCTCGCTGGAGAGCGAGTTGGTGAGCAGCGCCGAGAGGCCCGGCTCGGAGGTCTGGTTCTCCACCACCGGAATGAACAGGCTGGGGGTGCCCCCGGAAACCGGGGAGGTGGAGAAGCTGTAGCCGCATCCGGAGGCCAGGGCCGCCAGGAGGAGGAGCAGGCACGCGAGCCCCGCTCCCTCGATCCGGCACCCGGACGCGGCCGAGGTCTTTGTTTTCCCTTCCGCCATGATTGCCCGCTATACCACGATGTTGACCAGCTTGTTCTTCACGGTGATGACCTTGCGCGGGGCCTTGCCGTTCAGGAAACGAAGAACATTTTCGTCCCCCAGCGCCGTCCTTTCGAGCTCCTTTTCCTCGGTATCCTTGGCGGCCGTGAAGCGCGCCCGCAGCTTTCCGTTCACCTGCACCACCACCGTCACCTCGTCCACGGCCGCGGCCTTTTCGTCATAGGAAGGCCAGGTCGCGTTCAGGATGCTGGGGGGCATGCCCAGGGCCTCCCACAGCTCCTCGCAGAGATGGGGGACGATGGGGGAGAGCAGGAGCACCAGGTTCTCTATGGCGGCCCGCAGCACGGCCGGACGCTCCGCCTCGGTCCCCTCGGGAAGCGAGGAAAGCTCGTTGGTAAGTTCCATCACTGCCGAGATGGCCGTGTTGAAGTGGAAGCGGTCCTCGATGTCCCGGGTCACCTTGGCGATGACCTGATGGGTCTTGCGGAACAGGGACCGCAGGGCCGGGGCGAGCTTCTCCGGATCGTCCGCATAGGATTTTGCCTCCGCGACCGCGGGAAGGTGCTGCTCCACCAGGCGGAAGACGCGCATGAGGAAGCGCGAGGAGCCTTCCACTCCCTGCTCGGACCAGTCCAGGTCGCGCTCGGGCGGGGCCGCGAACAGGCAGAACAGACGCACGGTGTCGGCCCCGTAGCGGGCCAGGAGCTCGGCCGGATCCACCACGTTGCGCTTGGATTTGCTCATCTTCTCCATGCGGCCGATGACCACCGGCTTGCCGCAGAGCTTGCAGGTGCGGTTTTGGCCCGAGCCCTCGGCCTGGTCCGGGAACAGGAAGCCGTGCTCGGGACACTTGACCGTTTCCTTGCACACCATGCCCTGGGTCAAAAGCCGGGTGAAGGGCTCCTTGAAGTCCACCAGGCCGAACTCGCTCAAGACCCGCGTGTAGTAGCGGGAGTAGAGCAGGTGCAGGATGGCGTGCTCCACGCCGCCGATATACTGGTCCACGGGCATCCAGTAGCGGGCGGCCGCCGGGTCGAACATGGCGGTGTCGCAGTGCGGGCTGGTGTAGCGCTCGAAGTACCAGGAGGACTCCACGAAGGTATCCATGGTGTCGGTTTCCCGCCGCGCGTTCTCACTGCCGCACTTGGGGCAGCGGGTCTTGGCGAAGTAGGGGTGCGTGGGCAGCGGGGACAGGCCGCCGGGCAGCAGGTCCGCGCCCTCGGGCAGCACCACGGGCAGATCGCTTTCCGGAACCGGAACCACGCCGCACTTGTCGCAGTGGATCATGGGGATGGGTGCGCCCCAGTAGCGCTGGCGGGAGATTCCCCAGTCCCGCAGCCGGAAGTTGATGGTCTGCTTGCCCAGGCCCTTCTTTTCAAGCGCGGCCGTGATGGCCCGCTTGGCCTCCTCGTTGTCCATGCCGTCGAACTCGCCGGAGTTCACCAGCACGCCCGGCCCGGTGTAGGCCTCGGCCATGGATTCCGGAGAAAGGGGCTCGGCGTCCCGGGGCTGGATCACCACGATGAGCGGGAGCTTGTACTTGCGGGCGAACAGGAAGTCGCGCTGGTCGTGGGTGGGGACGCTCATGACCGCGCCCGTGCCGTACTCCATGAGGGCGAAGTTGGCGGTGTAGACGGGCATCTTCCGCCCGGTGAGGGGGTTCAGGCAGAAGGTCCCCGTGAACACGCCCTCTTTTTCATAGTCGTCGGAAGTGCGGCGGATGCGCTCCATGCGCGACGCCCGGTCCACGAACTCCCGCACCGCGGCTTCCTCGGGCTTGCCCGCGGAGAGCTCGGCCACCAGCGGGTGCTCCGGGGCGAGCGCCATGAAGGTGGCGCCCGCCAGGGTGTCGGGCCGGGTGGTGAACACGCGGATCACCGTTTCCGAGCCCTCCACCGGGAAGGTGAGCTCCGCGCCGTGGCTCTTGCCGATCCAGTTCACCTGCATGGTGAGGACCTTTTCCGGCCATCCGGGCAGCTTGTTGCAATACTCCAGCAGGTCTTCCGCGTAGTCGGTGATGCGGAAGAACCACTGCCTGAGCTTCTTCTGGATGACCTCGGTGCCGCATCGCCAGCACTGGCCCTGCTCCACCTGCTCGTTTGCCAGCACCGTGCCGCAGGTCTCGCACCAGTTGACGTCGGCTTCCTTGCGGTAGGCCATGCCCTTTTCATACATCTTCAAGAAGAGCCACTGCTCCCAACGGTAGTACTCGGGCTTGCAGGTGGCGACCTCGCGGTCCCAGTCGTAGGAAAAGCCCATGGACCGGAGCTGCTTGGTCATGTAGGCGATGTTCTCGTAGGTCCAGCGGGCCGGGTGGGTGTTGTTGGCGATGGCCGCGTTCTCGGCGGGCATGCCGAAAGCGTCCCATCCCATGGGGTGCAGCACGTTGAAGCCGCGCATGCGCTTGTAGCGGGCCACCACGTCGCCGATGGTGTAGTTGCGCACGTGGCCCATATGGATCTTGCCCGAAGGGTAGGGAAACATCTCCATGCAGTAGTACTTGGGCTTGCCGGGCTCCTCGCAAACCTTGAAAAGGCCGGTTTTCTCCCAATGGGCCTGCCATCTGGCCTCCACCTCGGACGGTTCGTAACGCCCTTGCATCTGCTTCTCCTAGCAAAGCTTTTATTTTTGGGTTTGGGCGGGGTTTCGTGCCTTCCCGCAAGGCCCCACACCATGCCACAGGGCCGGGGAAATGGCAAGAAGCCCGGCAGTTGGAGCGGTCTTGTTTGTCCGGGGCTCAGCCCGCGACCAGCGTCAGGGGGAGCTTTCTGCGCAGGATCAGGTTGGCGGTCTTCTGGAACTGGGCCGTGATGTCGGAGACATAGAGGTCCACCCGGCCGCCCGTGGACAGGCCGTCCTTCACTCCGGGGTTCTCCGCGAAGTAGCGTTCCAGAGCGCGGACCACGGCCTCGGAGGAATCTATCACCCGCACGCGCTTTCCGATCTTCTCCGCGATGAGGTCCTTGACCACCGGGTAGTGGGTGCAGCCCAGGATCAGGGCGTCCACCTGGCGGGTCTTGAGCGGATGCAGGTACTTCTTCACGATACGCCGGGTCTCGGGGCGGTTGAGCCAGCCCTCCTCCACCAAGGGCACGATGAGCGGACAGGCCGTGGAAAAGACCGAGGCGTCGGGCCTGCGCTCCTTGATGAGACGCTCGTAAACGCCCGAGCCGATGGTGGCGCGGGTGCCGATGACGCCGATGGATCTCACGCCGGAGGTGGAAAGCGCCATCTCCACGGCGGGGGTGATGACCTCGAACACGGGCAGGGGAAACTCCTCCCGGAGCGCGGTCGTGGCCACCGACGAGGCCGTGTTGCAGGCCACCACGATGATCCGGGCTCCCAGGCCCATGAGGAAGCGGGTGTTCTCCTTGGAGTAGCGGATGAGCGTCTCCGGACTCTTGTTGCCGTAGGGGGTGCGGGCCGTGTCGCCGAAGTAGGCGATGCTGAGGTCCGGGAAGGCGCGGGCCACTGCCCCGGCCACGGTGAGCCCGCCTATGCCCGAGTCGAAGATTCCGATCAAGGAAGATCCCCTTTTTGCGAAGAATTCCCGAAACGCGGCCCGGGCGAGCCCGGACCGCGGCATCCTGTTATCACGGAAGGCTTCCCCAGGTCAAAGCGGGGATTTGGGGGGATCTCAGGGCCGGGCCAGGATCTCGTGTACCTTGGAGGACAGCTGGTAGATGTCGAAGGGCTTTTGCAGGAAGTCGGAACAGCCTAACGAGAGAAGCTTGTCCATGCGGCCCCGGGCCGAGTAGCCCGAGATGACCAGGATGCGGGCGCCCCTGTTTTTCGCCAGGATGGCCTCGCAGGTCTCGGCCCCGTTCATTCCGGGCATGACCATGTCCAGGATCACCAGGTCCACGGTGTTGCCGTTCTTTCCGAAGTGCTCCAGGGCCTCGCGGCCTCCGCCGGCGGTAATTACGCTGTAGCCGAGAGCCCCCAGCATCTCGGCCGTGGCCAGCAGAACCGGGACCTCGTCGTCCACCAGGAGGATGGTTTCCTTGCCCCGGAGGAGCTCCTGCTGGGATTCCTGGGTGCGCACCAGCACCTTGTCCGTGGCCGGCAGAAAGACCGTGAACGTGGCCCCCTGCCCGGGCTTGCTGGCCACGGCGATGGCTCCGCCGTGGTCCCGGACGATGGCGTAGGCCGAGAAGAGCCCCAGGCCCGTGCCGCGGCCCCTTTTCTTGGTGGTGAAAAAGGGGTCGAAGGCCTTTTTCATCACCTCCTCGTCCATGCCCACGCCGGTGTCGGCAACCGTCACCTTCACGTAATTGCCTGTGGGGATCCCCATGATCCCGGCTTCCTTTTCATCCAGGAACACGTCGTCGCTGGCCACCGAAAGCTCGCCGCCCTCGGGCATGGCCTGGCCCGCGTTCACGAACAGGTTCAGGAAGACCTGCTCCATCTGGGTGCGGTCCACCTCCACCGTCCGGCAGTCCCGGCAGAGGTCGGTCCGGAGGGCGACGCCCTTCTGGGTGCGTCCCACCATCTTCATCGTGTGCTCAACGATCTCGTTGATGTCGCAGGCGTTTTTTTCAAAGGAGCCGCGGGCGGCGAAGCTCAGGAGCTGGCGGGTCAGGTGGGAGCCCGTCTTGACGCTCCGCTGCATGCTGGTGAACCTCTCGTAGAACGGGTGCTCCCGCTCCAAGGAAAGGAGCATGAGGCTCAGGTTCCCCGAGATGCCCATGAGCAGGTTGTTGAAGTCGTGGGCGATGCCCCCCGCCATGGTTCCCAGCGCCTCCAGCTTCTGGGCCTGGTGCAGGCGCTCCTCCAGCTGCGCCTTTTCCTTCTGTGCCCGTCTTCGTTCGGTGACGTCGCGGACCATTCCGCAGAACCCGGAGGGTTTTCCGGAAGCGTCCCGGGAAAGGCCCACGGAGCATTCCAGGAAACGCTCCTCGCCGTTCTTGGTGATGACCGTGTAATCGGTGATCTTTTCCGCTCTGCCCGTCTGGAAGACCCGGTTGTAGGTGGCGAAGACCGTCCGGGCGGTTTTTTCGTCGGTGTAGTCCCGGTAGTTCAGACCGTTCATTCTTTCCGGCGGGAAGCCCAGGATCTCGGAGAGGTTGCGGTTGCAGAAGGTGAGTGACCCGTCCAGGTCCACCTCGTAGTAGCCTTCGGCGACGTTTTCCAGGATGTTCCGGTACTTCTCGCGGGAAGCCGAGAATGCGCTCTCGATTTTCCTCATCTCCCGGAGGTCCCGGCCGGAAAGCAGGAAGCCCACTCCGTCGCCGTCGTTGTTTTTGAGCGGGCAGGAAAAGAGCAGCACGGGTATCTTTTCGCCGGAGGAGGCGGCAAGCTCGGCCGGACGCTTCTCGGCCGGGGCCGAGGAGGCGGAGCCCGAGAAAATTTTCTCCCAGGGCCGGGGATCGGCAAAGAGCCGGGCGGCCTTGCGGCCCACGAGGGAGGCCGGCTCGCATCCCAAGGCTTCGGCCGCGGCCTGGTTCACGGTCACCACGTTGCCGGCCATGTCGCAGAGGATGAGGATGTCGGTCATGGCCGTAAGGATGTTGTCCGCGGCCATGGCGGGGTTCACCCGCATGAGCCCGTAGCGGAGCACCGCGTAGGAAAGCCCCGTCACCCATGCCACGCCCTGGATGCTGGCCATGGAGGCCACCGAGGTAAGACCCAGCTTCGGCAGCACGGTGTAGGAGATGGCGATGAGGACCACCTCGGCCAGAACGGTGATGAAGATGATGCGGGCCACCCGTTTCTTGGTCCGGCTCCGTGTCGTTTTCATGAAACGGGCCAGGAAGAAAGCGGAAAGGGACATGTGTACGGCGAAGACCATAATGGCCGCAAAGGGCCAATCCGAAGAGGACCAGGAGATGTACCAGGAGCCGTTTTCGAGATGTACGTCCGCCATCATCTTGCCCGACATCTGGGCCACGGTGAGGGCGGCGGGCGGAATCAGCATCGCCGGCAGGAACCAGCGGCTTTTCAGGATATCTTCCTGCTCGGTGAGGATCAGGGAAAACCACAGCAGCATGGCGGTGAACCATAGCCAGGACGGGGAGCAGGCGTACTGGAAGGTCCGGGCCATGGCCGCGGGAACGCCGGGCAGGGTGAACACGGTCTGCTGGAGGGCCCACAGGGAGAAGCATGAGATGGAGATGAAGCAGACGCGGTTGAGCGGCTGGCGCGGGGCCCGGCAGATGACATACAGGGCTGCCAAAGTGTAGCAGGCGAATGCGCTGAAGTGGAGAAACGGCCAGATGAACATGACGCCTCCGCCGGAGCGAACCCGTGCGCGGGGCCGCCCGGCCATGCATGGCAATTTCGTCTGCTTGGTAAAGGAAGATCCGCCCGGACTCCCCCAAGTAACGGGCGAAACGGGAAAAAATCGCGGAAAACCTGCGATTTTTTGGCACAATCTAATAATTGTCGAAAATGTATGGCAAAATGGAGGGGTATTGTCAAGTTTTTTACGGTCGGACAAAAAATAGCAGCTCGGCAACGGGGAGGAAAGAGAGTAAGGTGGTAAACAGCTCCCCTTCTATAACCGCGTTGCCTTTTTCATCCGCATTTGGCACAATAAGGCCGAATCAACGGTCCCGTTCAGCGCCGCCGTTGTGCCGAAGCTCTTCGTCTCCTGCGGCAATGTCCTGCGGGAAGGGGTTTCTCCCTGCGGGGAAGTTGCGGCAGGGCCCATGCCCCTTTGATTCGAGACCCTCATTTTATTCTTTGTTATTAATGATGTTCGTCCGCTTCCATGGCGCACGGACACGGAAGGGGCGGCTTCGGCAACGGCCTGCTGCTGCCGGGAGCTTTTCCCAAACCACACCTTTTCCCCAAGGAGCCCGACATGGCCGTGACGATCGAGATGGAGCTGGAACGGGTATTGGAAGTGAACGCTCCCTTTGACAAGGTCTTTGACCTGCTTTCCGACGTGGAGAAGTCGGGAGCCCACTTCCCGCGGGTGGAGAAGCTCACGTCCCTGGGCGACGGCGTTTTCCGCTGGGAGTCCGAGAAGGTGGGGGTGGACAAGTACCAGCTCCAGTCCGTCTACGCCTGCAAGTACACCAACAACCGCAAAGAGGGCTGGGTCAAATGGACGCCCGTCGCCGGAGTGGGGAACGGCCAGGTGGAAGGCGACTGGAAGATCGAAGCCCTGGGCAAGGACCGTACCCGCGCAAAGCTCCGCACCAAGGCGGCCGCCGAAGTGCCCATCCCCAAGCTGGCCAAGATGCTGGTGGCTCCCTTTGTCAAGCGCGAGATCGCCTCGGCCACGGACCAGTATCTCGCGAACCTGAAAAAGGCCTTGTCCGCATGAGGACGGGCTTTCGGGAAAAACCGGGGCGCCTTGCCCCACAGGAGCCGCCCGGCCGGCACGGGCGGCCCGGAAAATTCTTCGCCCCGAGCCGGAACGGAGGCGTTGGCATGACCGGTACGCCAGGATTTTCCCGCGCCGTGTCCCTTTGCCTCATTCTTGCGGCCGCGTTTTTGGCCGGCCTTGCCGCGCCCGCCGGCGCGGCCGAGGGGGGGAACGGTTTCTCCGCAACCGTGGCGGACCTGTCCGGCTCCGTGGCCGTCCTGAACCCCGACCGGGCCGAGTGGATACAGGCCATAAAGGACATGCCGCTTACGGCGGGCCACGTGGTCCGCACGGGACCGGACTCCTTCGTGGAGATCCTGCTGGACAACGGCTCCCTGCTGCGCCTGGGCGCGGAAACCGAGCTCTCCCTGAACGAGCTGGCCACGGGCGAGGAGGGCGGACCGGTGAAGAGCGTGCTGTTCCTCTGGGCCGGCCGGATCATGTCCACGGTGGCCAAGCTCCGGGACAGCGACTCCTCCTACGAGGTCCGCACCGTGAACTCGGTGGCCGGGGTGCGGGGAACCCAGTTCCTGGTGGAGCTCCCCAACCCGGACGAGACCGTGGTATGCGTGTACGAAGGCGAGGTGGACGTGACCGCCTCCGCGGAGGAGCTTCCCCACAAGGAGCGCTCCGTAAAGGTGGCCGCCGGCCTGGAAACCATGCTCCGGGGCCTGGCCCCGCCCATGAAACCCTTCCGGCTCTCCGCCGCCATGGAGGAGCTTCGGCCCATGATGGCGGGCCTAAACGGCAAAGCCCGCACCTTGCGCCGGCAGCTTCAAGAGATCAAGAAACGGCGTGGAAGCCTTCCGCCCGAGCTCCTGGAGAAGCTCCGGCTCATGCGCCGGCAGGCCCTGCGGGAAGCCAAACGGTTTAAAAACTCCAAAAGCCTGGACGAGTTTTTGCGCGCCAAACGGCGTGCCCGGGGAGAGGCTCCCGGAGGCCCCGAGCCGACGCTGGAGAGCGGAAAAAAGGACGCGGCCGATGATTCCGGCGCCGCCCCGGGCGAAAGGCCTTAAAGAATAGCCCCCGCGGAAGCGAACACATAGACCGCCTGCAGGATATTCATGAACAAGGTTTACGGCAATACCCCAGGCCTGAAGCCGGGGCAGATCTCCCGCCTGCAGAAGCTCTACCGCAGGCGGGTGCCATCCGAACACGCGGTGTCGCCGGAGCTGGCCAGGGATCTGGCGGCGCTGTCCCACGAGCTTTCCCGCCAGGTGGGCCTGCTTCTGGACCGCTCCGGCTCCGTTCACTTCGTCATCGTGGGAGACGACCGGGGCCTCACCATCCCGGACCTTTCCGACTACCGCCGCGGCAAGGGAAGGCTCGCCGGCCTCCGCCTGGTACACACCCACCTAAACGGCGAGGAGCTGACCGAGGACGACCTCACCGACCTCGCCCTCCTGCGCCTGGACCTCATCTGCGCCTTCACAGTGGGAGAGGAAGGCCAGTTGGGGCGCTTCCACCTGGCCCACATCCTTCCCGCAGCCAAGGGCGGAAAACCATACAGCGTGTGGGCGCCCTTCAGCCAGGCGGGGCTCGACATCGGGCTTTCCTCGCTGCTCTCCGGCCTGGAGGCCGAGCTCTCCGGGGGTGCCCGGCAGAAGGGAGCCCCCGGCCAGTCCCAGAGGGCGCTGCTGGTTTCCGTCACTCCCGCAGCCCGGGCCGAGGCCGAGGAGTTCATGGAGGAGCTCAAGGAGCTTTGCCGCACGGCAGGGGTCTCGGTGGCCGGCACCGTCATCCAGCACCGGGCCAAGCCCGATCCCCGTTTTCTCCTGGGCCGGGGCAAGCTCACCGAGGTGGCCCTGGCCGCAGCCTCCCGGGAAGCCGACCTGGTGGTCTTCGACCAGGACCTCAACCCCTCCCAGATCCGGAGCATCACCGAGGCCATCTCCCTGCCCGTCATTGACCGCACCCAGCTCATCCTGGACATTTTCGCCCAGAGGGCCATGACCCGGGAAGGAAAGCTCCAGGTGGAGCTGGCCCAGCTCAAGTACCGCCTGCCGCGCCTGGCCGGCAAGGGCACGGCGCTCTCCCGGCTCATGGGCGGAATCGGCGGCCGCGGACCCGGCGAGACCAAGCTGGAAATCGACCGCCGCCGCGCGCGCGAACGCATCCGCCGCCTGGAAAAGGAGCTGGCCGGCGTCTCGGACACCCGCAGGACCCAGACCCGCCGCCGCGGCCGCCAGGGCCTTTTCATCGCCTCCATCGTGGGCTACACCAACGCGGGCAAGTCCACCCTGCTCAATGCCCTCACCCGCGCCTCGGTGCTTTCGGAAAACCGGCTTTTCGCCACCCTGGACCCCACCAGCCGCAGGCTCCGGCTGCCGCGGGAACGGGCCGACATCCTCATCACCGACACCGTGGGCTTCATCCGGGACCTCCCCCCGGACCTGGCCACCGCCTTCACCGCCACCCTGGAGCAACTCTTCTCCGCCGACCTGCTCCTCCATGTCATAGACGTTTCCAACCCCCGTATGGAAAACCAAGTGCTGGCCGTGGAGAAGACCCTGGACGAGCTGGACCTTTCCCGGATCCCCTCCATCCGCGTGCTCAACAAAACGGATCTGCTGGACCCCGAGAGCCTCCGGGCGGTACGGGAACGGATGGGCGGCGTGCCCGTCTCGGCGCTCTCTCCCGATACGCTGGCCCCCCTGGTGAGCCTCATCGAGGAAAAGTACAAGGAGAGCCAAGGCGCCGTGATCGAAAAAAACGGATAGGCAAAAGGAAAAGAAAAACTATTGTGCGGCGGAGGAGAAATCCACCCTTTTGTGAGGAGATTTTCCCTCCCCATACGTAACAAAGGCTTTTAGCGGGCTGTTTCCGGATCGTATCCATGTTCGACCGAAGGCTTCTGCAGAACTTCGACTGGCCCCTTCTCATCGTGGTCTACCTGATCGCGCTGGCAGGGCTCTTCACCATCTACTCCGCCGTGGAGCCCGGAGCCCGCGGCGCAGGCCAGATCTTTTCCGTCAAGCAGGTCATCTGGTTCGGGGTGGGGACCCTGGCCATGATCGCCGCCTTTTCCTTCCCCTACCAGTGGCTCGACCGATACGTGTGGCTGGTCTATGCCGCCTGCCTGGCCCTCCTGGCCTGGGTGCTGGTATTCGGCAAGGTGGTGTCCGGATCGAGGCGCTGGATCGCGATGGGCCCCTTCACCCTGCAGCCGTCCGAGCTGGCCAAGCTGGCCGTCATCGTGGTCATGGCCCACATCCTCTCCCGCACCCTGGACGAGAAGGGGCTCTCCTTCAAGGACCTCTTGCGGCCCCTGGTCTTCCTGGTCCCTCCCTTCACCCTCGTGGTGCTGGAGCCCGACCTGGGAACCTCCATGCTGCTCCTCCTGATCGCCGCGGTCATGGCCTTCTATGTTGGGGTGCGGCGCCGGACCCTGCTGGTTCTGGCGGTGATCGCGCTGGCGGCCGGACCCGCCGTGTGGATGGGCCTCAAGGGATACCAGAAGGAACGCATCCTCACCTTCATCAATCCCGACCGGGACCCGCTGCGCGCCGGCTACCACATCATCCAGAGCAAGATCGCCATCGGGTCGGGAATGGTCACGGGAAAAGGCTTCCTGGAAGGTTCCCAGAAGGCGCTTTCCTTCCTGCCGGAGCAGCACACCGACTTCATCTTCCCGGTCCTGGCCGAAGAGTGGGGCCTCGCAGGCTCGTCCGTGCTGCTGGCCGCCTTTCTCCTCCTCATGCTGCTTTGCCTGAACGTCGCATACAAGTCCAAGGACCCCTTCGGCTCCCTGCTGGCCGTGGGAGTCTCCGCCATGATCTTCTGGCAGGTCTTCATCAACATGGGCATGGTCATGGGACTTTTCCCCGTGGTGGGAGTGCCCCTTCCCCTCATGAGCTACGGGGGCTCGTCGGTCCTTACTACCATGATCGGGATCGGGCTTTTGCAGAACATCAGCATGCGGCGTTACCTCTTCGAATGATGGGCTTTTCACGGCCGGGGGTTTTGTGGTAGGAAAAGCCTGCCGGCCGAAAGCGGGCCTCCGGGGGCCCCTGCCGGCGAATACCTTATTTCCCCGACCACTGGCATATCCGGAAGGTAAGAGATGCGGACCCGGGCGGACAGCCTTGCGCCCCGCGTTTGTAGAGCCCTGCTTCTCGGCGCGGCGGTGATTTTCCTTGCGGCCCTGTTTGCCGGCTGCGGCTCGGCCGTCACAGGAGCGGCCCTGGGCCTTTCCCGCAACATCGCAGGCGCCATCACCGACAGCGACGACCCGGCCACCGTCCGGGAAGCGCTTCCCGCTTACATGGTCATGCTTTCCGGGATGGTCCGGCAAAGCCCCGACGATCCGGACCTGAACAAGGCCGCCGCCGACCTCTACTCTGCCTACGCGGGTCTGTTCACCGCCGACCGCGCCCGGCAGAAGACCCTGACCGAGACGGCCCGCGGTTACGCCTTCACCGCCCTGTGCGCGGTCCGGGAAGAGGCATGCGGGCTCGCGGCCATGCCTTTTGCCGATTTCTCCGCCCAAGTGAAAGCTCTGGGGGAGGACGAGCTTCCCTATCTCTACAGCGCGGGAGCCGCCTGGGCCGGGTGGATCGCGGCCCGCCCGGACGACTGGAACGCCATAGCGGAGCTGTCCCGGGTCCAGGCGCTCATGGAGAGGGTGGCGGAGCAGGACCCCGCTTACGAGCATGGTCAGGCCCTGGTCTACCTGGGGGTCCTGGCCTGCCTGCTTCCGCCGGGAGCGGGCGGGAAGCCGGAAGCGGGCAAGGCCTACTTCGAGAAGGCCGTGGAGGTTTCCGGAAACGAGAACCTCATGGCCAAGGTCTGGTATGCAAAGTCCTACGCCCGCTCCGTGGGCGACAAGGAGCTCTTCGTGTCCCTGCTCACCCAGGTGGCCGGGGCAGACCCCCGGAAGCCCGGGCTCACCTTGGCCAACACCATTGCCCAGAGCCAGGCCCGGACGCTTTTGGAGGAAACCGAGGACTACTTCCCGGAGCCCTGAGATGAGGGCCGGAGAAAACGGTAGAGCTTCTTCCGAAATGATTTCTCTTTTTGAGGTAAATTTTAGCCAAGCCTTTTTGTAGAGCCAGAGGAAGCCCACATGAAAAACCGCCGTGGCCTGTTGACTGCGATCCTTGCCGCCGCCTGCCTGCTGCTCCTTGGCCCGGCCGCGCTCTCTGCTTCCGTGTTGAAGATCGCCTCCCTGAGCCCGGACGGCTCCTTCTGGATGGAAAAGATGCGGGAAGGGGCCCGCAAGGTGGAGGAAAAAACCGCGGGCCGGGTCACCTTCCGCTTCTATCCGGGCGGGGTCATGGGTGACGACAAGGCCGTGCTCCGCAAGATCCGCGCGGGGCAGCTGGCCGGCGGCGCGGTCATGGCCGGAAGCCTGGCCAAGGTCTACTCCGACAGCAAGGTGTACAACCTGCCCTTTTGCTTCCGCTCCCTGGAGGAGGTGGATTTCGTGCGCTCGCGCATGGACCCGGAGCTTCTCAAGGGCTTCGAGGCAAACGGTTTCGTGGTCTTCGGAATCATGGAAGGGGGGTTTGCCTACGTCCTGAGTCAGGAGCCGCTGCGGAACCTGGAGGACCTCAAGCGCCAGAAGATGTGGGTGCCCGACTACGACGACACCGCGGTGTACATCGTGAAGTCCTTCGGAGTGACACCCATCCCCCTGCCGCTGGCCGACGTGCTCACGGGCCTGCAGACGGGGCTCATCAACACCACCGTCTCCTCCCCCATCGGCGCGGTGGCCCTGCAGTGGCACACCCAGGTGCGCTACCTGATCGAGGCCCCCGTCATGTACCTCTATGCAGTGCTGGCCGTGGACCGGAAGGACTTCGAAAAGCTTTCCCCCGAGGACCAGAAGATCGTGCGCGAGGAGATGGGCAAGGTCTGCCGCATCATTGACAAGCAGAACCGCGCCGACAACGTGGCCGCCACCGGGGCGCTGAAAAAGCAGGGGATCTCGTTCATCTCGCCCCAGGGCACGGACCTGGACGCCTGGTACCGGCAGGCGGAGGCGGTGGTGGCCGACATGGTGAAGCGGGGCATGATCTCGGCCTCCATCGTGGAGCGGCTGAACCGCGACCTGGCCGAGTTCCGGGCCGGCCGGAAAAAATAGGCTCCCTTTGCGCGGCCATTCCCGGCATAAGCGATTCCTGCCGTCCTTATGGTCCTCGATGTCTCGAATGGCAGCATTCGGGCATGGTTCAGGAAGCTTTGCGGAAAAGGGGGGAGGAGGAAAAAGCCTTTCTTTTTAAAGGCCCCCCCCGCAACGTCCTTTTCTTCTTTATTTTTTAATAGACTCCAGTCAGGGCAGCGGAGGAACCGGTCGGGTGAAGCATTTTCTGGAAACTTTCGTCAGGATGGCGCGCCGGGTGGAAGACGGCGCTCTCATCGCGCTTTTTCTCTCCATGATGCTCATGGCGGTGGCCCAGATCCTTCTGCGGAACCTGTTTTCCTCCGGCATTGTCTGGGGGGACTCCTTCGTCTCCATGATGGTGCTCTGGACAGCCCTGTTCGGGGCCATGGTGGCCAGCCGGGACGACTCCCACATCCGGGTGGAGGTGGCTTCCCGCTTCCTGCCCGAGCGGGTGCGGAGGCTCGTGGCCGGGCTCACCTCCTGGTTCGCCGCGGCCGTGTGCGGATTTCTATGTTACGCATCTGGCGTCTTCCTCGCCTCCGAGTATGAGGACGGCCTGGCGGCCGTGGGCTCGGTCCCCTCGTGGGTGTTCGCCGTCATCCTCCCGGCCGCTTTCGGGATCATGGCCTTCCGGCATTTCGCGCACGGGGTTTCCAACTTTCTCTCTGTTCCCAGGGCCGTCTCGTGACGTCTGCACTCTACGCCGGAATCCTCATTGCGGCGGCCCTCCTGGGGGCGCCGCTTTTCTCCGTCATCGCCGCGGTGGCCCTGGTGGGTTTCCACCTCGCGGGCGTGGACCTCTCGGTGGTGGCCATCGAGATCTTCCGCATTAGCGACACGCCGCTCCTCTCCGCTCTGCCGCTGTTCACCTTTGCAGGATACGTGCTGGCCGAGAGCAACACCAGCAAGCGCATTGTCCGGCTCACCCGGGCCGGGATCGGCTGGATGCCCGGAGGGCTGGCGGTAGTGGCCTTCATCGCCTGCGCGTTGTTCACGGCCATCACGGGTGCCTCGGGCGTGACCATCGTGGCCATCGGCGCTCTTTTGCTGCCCGCGCTCATGCAGGACGGCTACCGGGAGAAGTTCAGCCTGGGGCTGGTGGTGTCCTCCGGCAGTCTGGGTCTTTTGCTTCCGCCTTCCCTGCCGCTGATCCTTTACGGCGTCATCGTCCAACAGATGCAGACCGGCCAGACGGTGGAGATCCGGGACCTGTTCCTGGCCGGCATCCTGCCCGCGCTCCTCATGGTGGCCATGCTGTCGGCCTACGGGATCTTCGCCCACGCCCGGAGAAGCTCGGCCGTCAGCGCGTTCAACCTCTCCGAGGTCTGGACAGCCGTCAAGGACGCCCGCTGGGAGCTGCCCCTTCCCCTGTTCCTGGGCTTCGGCATCTACGGCGGCTATTTCGCCGTGTCCGAGGCCGCAGCGGTAACGGCCCTGTACGTGCTGGTGGTGGAGGTCTTCCTCTACCGCGAGGTCCGGCTGTCCCGCCTTCCGGGGCTCATCCGGGAGTCCATGGTCATGGTGGGGAGCATCCTCCTCATCCTGGGCGTGGCGCTGGCGTCCACCAACTACCTGGTGGACGCCCAGGTGCCCATGCACCTTTTCGCGGCCATCCAGAAGCACGTCACGGACCGCACCACCTTCCTCATCCTCTTAAACCTCTTCCTGATCGTCCTGGGCATGGCGCTGGACATCTTCTCGGCGCTGGTCCTCATGGTGCCGCTCATCCTGCCCGTGGCCGAATCCTTCGGCATCCACCCCGTGCATCTGGGGATCATCTTCCTGGCCAACATGCAGATCGGCTACTTCACCCCGCCCGTTGGCATGAACCTGTTCATCGCCAGCTACCGCTTTAAGAAGCCCGTCGTGGAGCTTTACCGCGCCACCATCCCCTTCATGCTGGTCCTGCTCGTGGCCGTTTTGCTCATTACGTATATCCCTTGGCTTTCTCTTGCCTTTTTGAAATAATGACAAAATTGTTGTAGGGTGCGCGGGCGGG
>JBFMHL010000041.1:0-2342 GCA_040753055.1 Thermodesulfobacteriota bacterium
TTCCCCAAAACTTTTCGATTCGTTTCCAAACACGGCGGCCATCGAGCCGCCGCCCGATGCGCCCCATTGCGAAATGCTGGCAGCCGCCTTCCGGCTTTATCCCCGTTTAATTCGGACGGTTAACAAGGCGGCAAGGATTAGACGGCGCAGGCGTATGGGGTCAACCGTCGAGGAGCCTCAAGACAAATCAAACGCGGTTGGGCGTTTGAATGCGCCTTGGTACCTTATTTTAAACGTCCCCCGCTCAGGATTTGAAGTATAAGCCTTGACGGGCCTTGCGCTTTTCCACAAACTCATCCGCCTTGGTACTAAGCTGTGCGACCTCCTCCTTGGATTTGCTTTTCTTGAAATAATAAAAAGTATCATTCTTGGGCGCCAGGGATCGTATCTTTTCGATGGGCTCCATCGTGTCCCCAAGCACGCAATACACTTTTTCCGTCCATACGTCATAAATAAAAGGAAGATCAGCGGGGAACACGCTCGGGCAGGTGATTTCCGCTTTCTTGCAGAACTTGTTCACTATATTAGAAATCAGCTTCATAAGCTTTGGCCTGATCATTTTCAGTTCCGCCCCGAACTCGGAGACCAGGGCGGCCTTGGGCAGGAGCGCGGTGATCACCCTTGCCGTGCCGATGACGCCCAGGTGGTCGGGGTAGAATACCTCATCAGGCTGCCTGAGGTCCGTTTTGAACTCCTCTTCCTTCAACGAGCCCATGTGGGCCACCAGCAGGTTTGCGGGCTTGTTCTCCAGGACGTACTGTGTCCAGATCTCGGGCTTGCCCGTATCCGCAGCCTTGACGGTCCTTTTCTGGACGGCCCCTCCCTTCTTTTCCGTTTTCTCGATTTTCTTGCCGGGGAAAAGCCCGGTGTCGGAGGTGATCACGATGCTTCTTTGCTCCTTGTCCCGGCGGAAAATGAACTCCAGGCCCACGCTGTAGCGGGTGGAGACCACCTCGTCGTGGTAGGCGCGAAGGACGTTCAGGGTAAGGCCGTTTCCCAGGTCGTGCTTCTGGCCGGGCTCCAAGGTGACCACGCGGTCCAGGTAGTGGGCGTCCCGCAAGTCCAGGAGGCCGGCGAACTTCACCATGCTGCCCAGGTTCAGGAACACGCGCACCTGTTTGAAGCCGTCATCGCCGGGCTTCAGGCCCTTCTTGCTGTTGTACTGGTAGACGAGCGAGAGGAGCGACTCGAAGTCAATGGTGTGGTCGTTGTGGGCGTGGGTCAGCACGATGTCGTCAATGTCCTCGATCTTTCCCACGGCCTGGTGGAAGTTCTCGATGAAGTTGTAGCCGGGGTCTATGACGATGCCGCGGCCCTGGTGGAAGATGTAGTACCCGCCGCCCACGTACCTCTCGTCCTCCGCGCCCGGGATGATGGGGGTGTAGGAGTTCCACTTGCGCAGGATCATGAACAGGGTCTGGTCGGGCTGCAGGAAGGAGCCCGCGGAGAGGAACCTGTTGTGCTTTTCTTCGGCCTCCCTCATGGTTTTCAGAAAGCCGCCCACGTCCTTTTCCATGTCTTTCCGCACTAATTGAACTAAGCCCAGGAGGGACGGCATCTCTCCGGGAACGGCCGCCGGATGCGCAGGCTCGGCTTTTGCCTCCTTCCTTGTTGCCGCAGCGGCTCTCTTCTTGCCCATGAACGCGGCGATATAGTCATACACATATGCCACATCCTGGTCGTCCGGCTTTATTTCGCGGGCCTTTTGTATGGTTTCCCAGGCAGCGGCATAGTTTTTCAGGTTGAAAAACGCAACGCTCTTGTTGTGAAGGCTCCGGTAGTCCCTGGAATGGAGAGCCAGGGCCTGATCGAACAGGGCCATCGCCTCCTCCAACCGGCCCAGCCTGCCCAGCGATACGCCTTTTTCCCGCAGGCTATGATAGTCATGGGGGTTGACGGCCAGGGCCCGGTCATACAAGGCCATCGTCTCCTCCTCCCGGCCCAGCTTGCTCAGCGATACGCCTTTGTTCCGCAGGCTATGATAGTCCCGGGGATGGACGGCCAGGGCCCGGTTGAAAAAGGCCATCGCCTCCTCCTCCCGGCCCAAGTAGTTCATGCAAATGCCGAGGTTGCGCAGCAGGAAGAAATCGTCCGGCTTTTGGGCAACCGCATTACGGAACAGCGATTCCTGGTTCTCGAAGCTCTGTCCTTCATATCCTTCCCGTTCCCCCCGGAAGAACAGGTGATAAGCCTCATCTACGTCTTTCGACTCGGCTAGAGCGGTTGTCAGAATAAATGTCGGATTGAAGTGGTCTTTTTTACTTCCTCCGATTTTTCGATCACGTCCAGGATTGCCTGGTCGAGTCTTTGGATGAGGGCCTCCCGGTTTCGGCAGACATGAT
>JBFMHL010000042.1:0-7277 GCA_040753055.1 Thermodesulfobacteriota bacterium
GGTGCTCGTCGTTGTCGAACTCGCCTCCGTTGTGGAGGTCGCCTCGGTCGAAGTGCTGGGTTCCGTGGTGGTGCTGCCTTCGGTGGTGGTGCTCCCCACATCGCCCCCCACATTGAAGCCCGCCTGCTTGAACTCGTTTAACTCATCCTCGGTCATGAGAACCGGCACCTGGGGTGCCTGGCCCTGGAGAATGGCGGTCTTCAGACCCGGATCAAGAAGCACGTACTGGGAGGGGTCCATGATATTGGCGACTTGGACCTGGGACTCGTAGCAAGCCACCACGGTGATGTTGTTGTCCTGCACCCACACCATGAACACCGTTCCGCGCACTCCGCATATGGCGGTGGGAGTCTTGATGTCGAAGGTGGATTTGCGGTAGCCGGTGAGGCGGTTGGCGAACACCCGGATCTTGCCCGTGAGCATGGAGAAGAAGGCCTTGCGCTCCTTCTTTTCCGGCTCGAAGGAGTACTCGGCCAGGTCAACGTGGCTCTTTTCATCCACGGCAACGATGCTGTTGTCCACCAGGGTGATGCGGACGCGGGACTTGCGCCCGGTCTTCACCACATCCTTGGGATACACTTCCAGCCCGACCCGCGCAGCCAGCCTGCTGGTGCCCCTCACCACCACGGCGTTGCCCTGCACCTGGGTAACCTTTCCGATGGCTTTCTCCCCTGCGGAAAGGTCAGTGGCGAGGACGAACGCCACGCATAAAAACGCAAGCAGGCAATAAGCCGAAATGCGCGCCGTTTTCATGGCCTACCATCCTTTATGGCGATTATCCTATATGTCGTCTTGCGGGGGCCGCACCGTTACGCTCGTCTTGCTCTCCGCGGCCCTTATCCGAGAATATGCAATGCAACTACAATATGTTGAATAAAAAACGCAAAAGCCACCCGTCAAGGGCGGCACCCTCACGGTGCGCCTTTGGCAAGCGCCAGGCACGCATTTCCATCGTCGGTTGCACGCAGGAGCCCGGCCCCGTTTCCGTCTCCGCGCCGTCCGGCGAATATTTTCCCGGATTTCATCACTAGTACCAAACTCCTTTTTGCCGCGCTGTGAGGCCGTGAACACGAGGTCTATGAACCCCTTCACAGCGAGTGCATCAGAAGCGGGCCGTCACCATGATCTGGTACACGTTTCTCTGGTACTCGTAATCGTCCCGTCCCGTGAAAACATTCACCACGTTGGACGAGTTCTTGCCGTAGAAATAGCTGACCGAAACCTCCCAGTTGTCGGAGAGGGTTTTGGCCAGGTAGGCCGCGATGCGGTTGTAGGAGTCCTCGCGATCCCCCACCCACAAAAGCGGGTTGTTCTCATACATGGTCCTGACATAGCCGTAGGAGAGGTCCCCGCGCATGGACCAAGGCAGCCTCACGGTGCAGCCGAGGGTGCCCTGGTGATAGAGGTAGGAGTTCTCCCGCTCGCGCGAGTTCTCCCGGTAGAAGGTGTAGCCGGCTCGGGCCGTGAACCGCGTATCGGGGATCTGCCAGGTCTGGATGAGGGCGATCTGGAAGGCCTGCGCGTCGGGGGTCAGGTCCAGGTAGTTCTTGTCCAGCCAGGTGAAGCTCGCGTCCGTCCGCAGGCCGTTGGACTCGTCAATGGCGATTCCGGGCGCCAGCTGGTTTTGGGCAAGCTTCTTGTGGGCCGAAGCGAAGGTGAGGTACCAGCCGTAGTCCTGGATGTTCTGCTTGTCTCCGCCCGTGTAATAGTAGTTGTAATCGTAGCGGACCCGGTAATGGAGCCGGCCCTGGTCCGCCTCGAAGAACAGGAAGGGGTTGTAGGCCAGGATGTTGTTCTGGTTTAAGTCCTCGTAGCCCACGGTGTTCAGCCCCACTCCACCCCCGGCGCGCATGTTCCTGCGGTTCAGCGGCCGCAACCCGGCGGAAACGGCCAGGATTTCGAAGGCGTCGCCCTTGTCTTCGGGCCACACGCCCGGAGACGGGTCCAGGGGTTTGTTGATGACGTTGTCGTCGTAGCCCAGTGCGAACACGCCGTCCACATACCAGGGCTTGCGCGCGGCACGCGCTTTTCCCACGGCCGCCAGGGACTGGGCGGCGGCCAGCGCCAGGGGAGACCCCGGGTCGGTGGAAGCCACCTGCCGGAACAGCTCCTCGGCTTCGTCGAAACGGTCCTCATCGTAGTAGACGGCGGCCTTGAGGTTCTTGGCCGAGCCCGCATACTCGGGGCCGGCCGCGGCCGCCTTGTCGCATTCGGCCAGGGCTTCGTCATACCTGTCCAAGGCCTTCAGCACCGCTGCCCGCTCCAGATGAGCCCGCCCGTCGGACGGATCGGCCTCCTCTGCGCGGGTCAGAACCGCCAGCGCCTTTTCATATTGACTTTGGGACGAATAGATTGCAGCAATATCGAAGTATGCCTTCCGGTAGGTGCCGGGCTCTTTTTTGACCAGCTCGTCCAGCAGGCCCAGGGCCAGGTCCGTTCGGTCCGTATGGGCGTAGACCAGGGCCAGGTAGTACGTGAACTCCGGGTTCTCCGGCGAAAGGGAGAGCGCCTGCTGGAAGTTCGCCTCGGCCGTAGCGTAATCCTTGTCCTCGAATGCCATCACGCCGTCGGCGAACGCTTCCATGGCGTTCTCCGAACTGTACGCCCTGTGGGCCGGAAAGACGAAAAGGCCCGCGGCAAGGGCGAAGAGGACCAGGAGGCACACGTTCGCCGCAACCGATGATTTCATAAATGCTGACCTCATCTTGGGGGTGGCAGGTATGTTGCTGACAAAAAGCCCTTACCGGCCTCTCTGGTTCACTCGCGCAGGAAGGGCCCGCGATGCCCGAAAATAACGGTAAAGTCGCATTTGGAGTAGGGTCAACTGTAATTCGCCCCCCCAAGACTGTCAAGGATTTTCGGGCCTCTCGGCCCTCCACGGGGGATTGGTGGGACCTGCTTTCTCTTTTGCTAGTTTACCTCTTCCTCCTGGGGGTGTTCCGCCCGGACCTGCTCCTGTCCGACACCGTCACCACCGGAGGCGACACCGCCAGCCATTATTACACCGCCTGGTACCTGGCAAAGGTCCTCCTGCCCCACGGCCAGATCTCCGGCTGGTGCCCGGGAAACTACGCCGGCTTTCCCCTTCTCCAGTACTACTTTCCTTTGCCCTTCCTCCTCATGGCCGCCCTGAACCTGGCCCTTCCGCTCACCGTGAGCTTCAAGATGGGCACCGTTGCCGGCATCTTCGCCCTTCCCGCCGCCACCTACGCCATGCTGCGGATGATCGGCGTCCAAAGGCCCGCCCCCGTCCTGGGAGCGGCGCTCTCGCTCCTTTTCCTCTTCATGGGCGGGAACTCCATGTGGGGCGGAAACCTCGCCTCCACCATGGCCGGAGAGTTCTGCTACGGCATGGGCTTCTCCTTGTCCGTTCTCTGGCTCGGGGTCCTCTACCGGGCCCAGGAGAAAGGCTCCTCGGCCCTGGGGCCGGCCGCCCTGCTGGCCGCGGTGGGCCTTTCCCACGCCTACGCCCTCCTCTTCTGCGGGTTCGCATCCGCCTACTTCCTGCTCTCCCGCCGGGACTTTTCGAAAAACGCCGCGCTCCTCCTCAAGACCCACGCGCTGGCTTTCTGCTTCCTGGGCTTCTGGATCCTGCCGCTCATCTACAACCTCCCGGACACCACCCGCTTCTCCATCCTCTGGATCTTCCCCACCCTGGCCGACGCGGTCACCCAGACCTTTCCCCTGCTCATGGTCCCGGCCGCCGCCCTGGGGGTCCCGTGCTTGCTGGCGCGCGCCGCGCTCTTTCTACGAAAGCCCCGGCAAGGCTTCCGCCCCTGCGGGTCCCCGGCCGCCTTCGTCGCCTTCCTCTGCGCCACGGGCTTGTTCCTTTACTTCCTGGGCTACCGGGCGCGGGTGGTGGACGTCCGCTTCCTGCCCTTCTTCCAGTTCTTCCTGGTGATCTCGCCGGCGCTGCTGCCCGGCCTCCCCGCCGTTCGGAAGGCGGGAAAGCCCCTGGCGGCGGTGTTCTCGGCCCTCCTGGTCCTGGGCGCGATCCTCTGGGTGGAAGAGAACGAGCCGCCCGCCGTGTCCTGGGTGCGGGGTAACTATGCGGGCGTCGAGAAGACACCCCTGTGGCCGGCATTTTCCCAGGTGAACGAGTTCATCTCTGGCAGCTTCAAAGACCCCCGCGTAGCCTACGAGCACAGCATGGTCCACCAGCGGGCCGGCACCGTGCGGGCCTTCGAGAACATCCCTCTCTTCTCGGGAAGGGCCACCCTGGAAGGGGTCTACATCCAGGCGAGCCTCACGGCTCCGTTCATCTTCTACATCCAGTCCCAGATCTCCCAGAAGCCCTCCACGCCCATCCCGGACTACTCTTACTCCCGCTTCGACCCGGAGGACGCCCTGCCGCGGCTCGGTATGTTCTGCGCCGATACCGTGATCTCGGCGGAGCGCGAGTCCGAAGCCGCCTGGGACGCCATTCCCCAGGTCACACGGGCTTTCTCCAAAGGGCCCTACACGGTCTATACCGTAAACGGACCGAAGCCGCCCTATGCACGGGAGCTTGCCAACCGGCCGGTCCTTTTTCCGGAAAAAGGCTTCCGCTTCAACGCCTACCGCTGGTTCCGGCGCTCGGACCTCTCGGTGGTCCCGGTCTTCTGCGACTCCCCGGACCCGGAGGACGCCCGCGCCTTCTCCGCGCCTACCGATCCAGACCCGGCGCACCTCGCAGCCGTCCCTATTCCCGGAGCCGGAGCGAGCCCCGCAGTCCGCGTGGAGTTCCAGCGCATCGAAATCGAAGACGCTGCTCCGGGAAGGCCGCTCCTCGTCTCCGCCTCCTATCACCGCGGCTGGAAAGCCCGGGGAGCCCGCAGAATCTACCTGGCCGGCCCCGGCCTCATGATGGTGGTGCCGCAGGCCTCCCGCGTCACCCTGGTCTACGGCCCCACCATTGCCGACCGCCTGGGCCTGGGCCTCACCCTCTTTGCCATCCTTCTCAGCCTGCTGGCCCGCTTCGGCCCGACATCCGCATGGCTTGCCAGGGCCGACCTGCGGCTTGCCCGGCGCGCCGGCCTCATCACCGCGCCCATTGTCATCCTCGCCTGCGCGGGGCTCGCCTACTTCCTTTTCGTCGGCGCTCCCGAGTACCCTGCCACGCCCTACAACGAAGCCGTTGCCCAATTCACCGCAAAAGATTATGCTGCCGCACGAAAAGGCTTCCTGAAGGTCTGGGACGACCACCCTCAGACCCTGGTGACGGCCGAGGCCGGGTACCACCTGGCCATGACCTACTACCGCCAGGAAGACTGGGCCAACACACTGGTATGGCTTGATAAAACCATCGAAGAGTACCCCGAGACCGGACGTGCCGCCGAGATCGGGTTCCACCAGGGCCTGTGCCTGGAACGCTTAAACCGCCCGGAGGAAGCGCAGGCCGCTTTCCGCGAAACCGCCCGACGCTTCCCGGAAAGCGTGTTCGGCAGGCTGGCCAAGGAGAAGGTTTTCGCGGGGCAGGGGTGAAAATTCCTTTTGAACAAGGCTTTTTCCCCTCTCCCCCACCAATGCCTTTCCCTTTTTGTTTTTGAGACGGCTTCTTATCCTTTTTTCAAAAGAGCCTCCATTGGATCAGGCATCCACAAAGCCGGGAATCACGATTTTCTGTCCGGTCTACAACGAGGAGGCCCTCGTTGTCCGGAACACGCTCCGGCTTCTGTCTTTCTTGCACCGGACCTTTCCCGCCGGTAGCTTTGACGTGATCCTGGCCAGCAACGGCAGCGACGACCGCACCGTTCCGCTCATCGAGGGCCTGTGCCGCGACTACCCGGAATTAAGCTTCTTCCACCTGCCGGAGAAGGGCGTGGGCACCGCCTTTGCCGAAGGCGTCCGTAGGTCTTCCCGGCAGCTCTTCATGACCGTGGACATGGACCTTTCCCACGACCTTTCCTTTCTGCCGCGGGCGGCCGAGCTGCTGGCCCGCTGCGACATGGTCATCGGGTCCAAGATCACCGGCGACCAGAAAAGGCCTTTTTTGCGAAAGGCCGTGTCCAACCTCTTCATCATCCTTGCGCGGCTGCTCCTGGGCATCGGCTTCCACGACTACTCCATCGCAGCCAAAGCCTATCGCACCGACATGGCCCGGAAGTACCTGGCCTATACCGACCGGCAGACCTTCTACGTTATCCGCATCGCCTACGAGGCGGTGCGCGAAGGAAGGCGCTTGAGCGAGATCCCCGTGGACTGCCACGACATGCGCGGCAGCCGCTTCAATCTCATGCACGAGGGCGTCTACAAGTTCGGGAACCTGTTCCTCTTATGGTTCCGGGAGCTTGTGTCCGGAAGGCTTTTCCGGAAGGGCGGGCGATAGATGTCTGCTGCCTCGGTCCTCGCCCTGTCCTACGCGGTCCTCTCCCTGGTCCTGGCCGTCCTGGCCCATCGCAAGCCCCGTACGCCCGTGAACGAGCCGCCCGATTGGGGGGTGTGCGAGGACACCGTCATCGCGGCAAGGGACGGGGAACGAAACGGCGGGCTCCTGGAAACCTGGCGCGTGTGGCCCGAGGGCGAGCCCCGCGGCGTGGCCGTCTTCTGCCACGGATTTACCCGCAACCGGGACAAGATGACGTCGCGGGCCCGGCCCTTTGGAAAAACGGGCTTCATCACCGTGATGGCCAGCGCCCGTGACCACGGGAAAAGCTCCCGGCTCTGGCTCCCCTCCGTGCGAACCTTTGCCGAGGACATCGCCTCCCTTATCGCCTGGGCCGGGCCGCCCGTCATACTCTACGGCCACTCCCTGGGCGCAGCCGGGGCGGTGATGGCCGCCTCCGAAAACCCGGATGCGGTCCGCCTTCTGATCCTGGAAGGCTGCTTCCTCCGGGTCCGCACAGCCCAGCTCAGGCTCTATCGCGCCTTCAACCCCTTCTTCGGCTGGATCTTCGGCCCCGGCGTGCTCTTCTGGACCGAGGTCCTCCAACGCTTCCGGCAGCCCCTCATGGACCCGGTGAGAAACGCCGGAAAAATCCGCTGCCCGGTCCTGATTCTGCACGGAGAACGCGACGACAAGTTCCCCGCCTCTTACGCCCCCAAGCTTGGCCGCGCCTTCGCCCCCGGCCAGGCCCGGGTCTTCATCGTGCCCGACGGCGACCACACCTCCGCAGGCGAGACCGAAACTGCAAAAAACGCGGTAGCCGCGTTCGTGGAAGAAATGCTGGGGAAAAGCGAATAAAAGAAGAGAAAAAACAAAAGATTTTGCGGGGGAGGCGGTGAAAACCCCTTTTGAAAAAGTGGCTTTTCCCCCCTCCCCCGCACCCCCTCCCCCCTTTCCGCAAAACTTTTTGCTG
>JBFMHL010000043.1:0-3269 GCA_040753055.1 Thermodesulfobacteriota bacterium
TTATTTTCTTATGATTTTTTTATCCCTTCATCTTTCCCAGCGCCGCCTGGGCGGCTTGGGCCAGCAACAGGGTGTCGCAGCCGGCGCAGAGCAGGGTGAAGCCTTTATCGCGCCACGGGATCACGGCCTCGGGGATTACGCCGAAGATGCCCAGGGCGATGTTTCGGGCGCGGGTGGCGCGGGCCACGGTTTCGATGGCTGCCAGTACATCGGGGTCGTTCACCTGGCCGATCTTGTCCATGCTGGCCGAGAGGTCGTAGGGGCCCACGAAGATGGCGTCCGGGGAGGATACATCCAGGATCTTCTCGATGTTCTCCACGGCCAGGATGTGCTCGGCCTGCAGGATGACGGCGGTTTCGCGGTTGGCGCGGGCGAGGTAGCCGGCGAAGTCCAGGCCGAAGCCGTGGGCGCGGCCGATGCCAACGCTGCGGGCGCCTTCGGGAGGGTAGCGGCAGGCGGAGACCAGCCGGGCCGCGGTTTCCGGGTCGTTCACCAGGGGGATGATGACGCCTGCGGGACCCAGGTCCAGGACCTTCTTGATCCACTCGGGGCTGTGGCCGGGGACGCGGACGACACAGGGGCAAAGCCGGCCCGCGGTGGCCAGGATGGCGTTCAGGGCGGCAAAGTCCATGGCCGAGTGCTCGGCGTCGATGAACAGCCAGTCGAAGCCGCAACGGGCCAGTACCTCGGCCGAGTCGGGCGAGGAGAGCCCGGCCAGGGTCCCGCACAGTACTTCCTTGGCCAGCAATCTGTCGCGAAAACAGGTTCCCATGTGCCTTCCTTTCCTGTTGGTATGCAAGGGTCCGCCATCTAAACGCAGCTCGACCCTTTGGTCAAGGATTGCCTCGGGCGGTTTTTGATGGTATTGCCCGGGAGTCGCGTCCTTTGCGACCATCCTTGTAGGAAAAGGGCAGGGCAAGATATGGACAAGTGGGCGTTTGTGGAAAAGGAGTTCGCAAGGCGCAAGGCTGCGGACCAGGTGCGGACCCTGACGCCGGTGGCGCCGAAGGGCGCGGCCGAGGTGCTGGTGAACGGCCGGCCCATGCTGAACTTCTGCTCCAACGATTACCTGGGGCTTTCCAAACATCCCGCGATCATCGAGGCCTCGGTCCGGTGCGCGCAGGATTTCGGCGCGGGCTCCACGGCCAGCCGGCTGGTGTGCGGCGACTTCACGGTCTTCGGCGAGCTGGAGCGGGAGATGGCGGCGTTCAAGGGAACCGAGGACGCGCTGGTGCTCACCTCGGGTTTCCAGGCCAACGCCTCGCTTCTGCCGGCGCTGGCGGACCGCGGGGCGCTGATCCTTTCCGACCAGTTGAACCACAACAGCCTGATCCAGGGCGCGCGCCTGTGCCGCTGCGACGTGAAGGTGTTCCGGCACAACGACCTGGATCACTTGCGGGAGCTTTTGATCAGCGCGCGGAAGGTGAGCTACTCCCGCATCCTCATCACCACCGAGTCGGTCTTCTCCATGGACGGGGACCGGGCGGATATAGAGGCGCTGGCTGCGCTTTCCGAAGAGTTCGCCGCCATCTTATTCGTGGACGAGGCCCATGCCACGGGCGTGTTCGGCCGGCGTGGCGCAGGAATGTGCCACGGAAAAAACGTGGACGTGGTCATGGGCACCTTCGGCAAAGCCCTGGGCTGCTTCGGGGCCTACGTGGCCTGCTCCTCCCGGCTCAAAAGCTATTTGATCAACTGCTGCGCGGGGCTCATCTACACCACGGCGCTTCCCCCGGCGGTCATCGGCTCCATACGGGCCGCGCTTCCCATCGCCGCGGCAATGGACGAGGAGCGCCGGGCCATGCTCCTGCGGGCCGACCGGGTTCGGGCCGCGGTCCACGACCTGGGCTGGGAAACGGGCGCATCGGATACCCACATCGTGCCGGTGCTGGTGGGGCCCGAGTCGGAGACCCTGGCCCTTTCGGCCTATCTCAAGGAGCGCGGCATCCTGGCCACGGCCATACGGCCGCCCACGGTGGAGCCGGGCCGCTCCCGCATCCGCCTGGCCGTGTGCGCCCAGCACACGAACGATCATATCGAGCGCCTGGTTTCCGCATTCGCCGGCTTCAAGGAACAAGCAGCGTGACAGGCGACGGCGCGCTCCTCCGGGTCTTCGTCACCGGAACAGACACGGGCGTGGGCAAGACCGTGGTTTCCGCCGTGCTGGCGGCCGGGCTTTCAGCCATTTACTGGAAGCCCGTCCAGAGCGGGCTGGACGGCCCCACCGACACGGACCTGGTCCGCGAGATGACCGGCCTTCCGGCGGACCGTTTCCTTCCGGAAGCATGGACCCTCAAGGAGCCCCTTTCCCCCCACGCAGCCGCCGCCCTGGAGGGCAGGACCATCCGCCTGAGCGACTTTTCGTTGCCGGAAACCGCCCCGGAGGCCTCCCTGGTGGTGGAGGGCGCGGGCGGGATCATGGTTCCCATCAACGACCGGCACTTCATGCTGGATGTCATGGAGCGCCTCGGGCTCCCCGTGGTCCTGGTCTGCCGTAGCGGTTTGGGCACCATCAATCATTCGCTCCTTTCGTTGGCGGCCCTGCGCGGCCGGAACATCCCCGTCCTGGGCGCGGTCATGAACGGGCCGCCGAACCCCGGCAACCGCGAAGCCATCGAAGCGTACGGTAAGATCCCGGTCCTGGCCGAGCTGCCGCCCCTCGCATCCCTTGCTCCCGGCGTCGTTCGTCAGGCTTTCCACCAATACTTCAGGCTTCCGCAAGCCACTTGACCTGAATCCGTGACGGAGTTTTTCCTTTAAGGGGCCAAAGCCCATCGTTCGGGCATTCCTGTCAGAAACGACGGTGCCCCGGGGTGAAAGCTTTTTTCCGCCCTTCGGGGCGGCCCCATGCGGTCCGTCTGCCGCGTCAGGCCGCGGCCGCCGTACGTTCAGTACTGCCGGCCGTGGCTTTCCTTGCATCCGAGCCACCTGAGGCCGCTCACGGATTCAGGACCTGATTTTTCCCGCCCCAAGAAACTTTTCCTGGAACCCTTCATAGTATCCTGATATTTTGGAACAAAGCTCGCATCAAATCCAGAAAGCCCATAGGACTCATCGTAAAATAGTTTCTCTATGGGGGCTATTCCATTCTTAAATGCACTTCCTTTTCGCTGTGAAAGCTTTTTGGTGCTGCCATTATGGCTGCAAACCTCAAATAGCAGCCTTTGGGTCTGCTTCAAAAAGTTTTGAGGAAAAGGGGGAAGGGGTGCGGGGGGGGGGGGAAAATCCATTGATTTGAAAATGGGTTTTACCCCCACCCCCGCGCACGG
>JBFMHL010000044.1:0-3480 GCA_040753055.1 Thermodesulfobacteriota bacterium
TCCAATCGGCGTCTGGCTTCTCATCCTGGGAGTTTCCTTTCTGGGGCTTTTGCTACGGCGCGTCTCCCGCATGACGAAGATCCTGTCCTCCGGCCCCCGGCTTCCCGCCGCCATCCGGGACATGGGCTTTTTCCGGGACCGGGGCCGCATCGCTTTTTCCTTTTCCTTCCAGGGAAAAGAGGTGACGGCCCGGGCCGTGGTCATGAAAACCCGGGATACCCAGGCGCTTTCCATCGGAGATCCTGTAGAGGCCGCGGTGGACGAGGAAAAGCCCGAACGATCCCTGATCTTCCATCTTTTTATAGAATAAATTCCAATAGTAACATCCTTTTCGCCTGCGTGTCTTTCCGCAAAATAAAAAAGCTTGACCGATAAAAAGAACAGTGTTATCAGAACAACGTTCTTTTTAATCGGAGAAGGCCATGCCCCGGAAGAAACGAGCGCCCGAAGAGGTTGAGGCCGTCAGGGAGCAGATCCTCGGCCATGCGGTCTCCCTTTTCGTGGAGGAGGGCTTCGAAGGCTTCAGCATGCGCAAGCTGGCCGCTCGCGTGGGCGTGGCGGTGGTGACGCTCTATAGCTACTTTCGCAACAAGGACGACATCTACCTTGCCATCGTGGCCCACGGCCTGGGGCTGCTTTCCCAAAAGCTCGCCGGGGCCGTACACGACTCCGACGCCCCGCTGGTGCGCGTGCGCCGCATGATCGAGACCTATGTGGACTTCGGCCTGGAGGAGAAGAACATCTACAGCCTCCTGTTCACCCTCTCCGTGCCCAAGTACGACGACTACGTGGGAACGCCCCTGGAGCAGTCTGCCCTCCACGCCCTGATGGAAGGCGGGAAGGTGGTGGAGCTTTTCGCGGAGGCAGGCAAGAGCCTGGTGAAGAGCATCCCTGCGGGCGCGGAGGACTTCGCCCTCCTGCGGCTTACGTATTACTGGATCATCCTGCACGGCTTCATCGCCTCCCACAACAGCCGATCGCTCCACTACCTGTATGCCGGACCGGTTTCCATGAAGGAGCACGTGATCGAGGAAGTGGTGAAGGGAATCTTGGAAGAGGTGAGCCGGGCGGTGGAAATTGTCGGATCTGCACCTGAACCCAAACCAAAACCGAGGAAAAGGAGTTAGGGAAAAATGAAAAAGGCGATGCAAAAGGGAAGGCTGTTGGCGGCGCTGATACTCATGGTGTGGCTTGCGGGCTCGGGCGTCGCCTTTTGCGGGGGCAGCTCGCCCTCGTGCAACACCCGCTACCCGGTGGTGCTGGCCCACGGCATGGGCGCGACAGCCAAGATCCTGGGGATCGTGGATTACTGGTTCGGCGTAGCCGATGCCCTGGACGATGAAGGGGCTGCCGTGTACGCCACCTCGGTGAACGCCATCGGGTCCACGGCCCAGAAGGCCCAGCAGTTCAGAACGCAGGTCCTCCAGATCCTGGCCCTGACCGGAAAGGCCAAGGTGAATGTCATCGGGCACTCCCACGGCGGGCTCTATCCCCGCTACGCCATAAGCAACCTGGGGCTTGCCTCCAAGGTGGCGAGCCTCACCACCATCGGCGCACCCCACCGGGGCAGCACCGTCATGGACGCGATGACCGGCATTCTGCCGGCCCCCTTGATAACCGCCAACGCGGAGCTCATGAACTTCCTCTACGCCTTCGCCTTCGGCGACACTAATCCGGACTATGCCGCCAACTCCCTTGAGCTCACCACCGGCTATATGAGGAACATCTTCAATCCTTCCGTTCCCAACATGGCGGGGGTGTATTACCAGAGCTACAACGGCAAGGTGAAGTTGGGCACTCCGGTTATCCTCATCGAGCCCTGCTGGCTGCTTTTGCTGGCCACCGAGGGAGAGAGCGACGGCATGACCAGCACCATGAGCGCAAAGTGGGGAACCTGGAGGGGGACCGTGAGCGGAGCCTGGTACTCTCCGGGAGTGGATCACTACGGGGAGGTGGGCCAGATCCTGGGGCTCACGCCTGGCTTCGACGCGCCGGGCTTCTACGTGGACATGGTGCGCGACCTCAAGAGCCGCGGCTATTGATGAAGGGAGAAGCGCGTCCCAATCGGGCCGGGGCTTGAAGCCGGAGCCGAGCCTGAAAGCTGCAGGAGAAACCTTTCGATACAAAGGTCCTGGGGGAAGGAGGGGGATTCCCTTCCCGCAGGACCTTTTTTTGTCTGTGAAAGCGCATCTTCGCATCGGGAAGACTTCGGCCTGGAGTGCTGTCTTTGGCCGAGTTCGCGTTCCATCGCCTCGGAGAGGGGGAATTGTCGCCTTCTCAGGCCCGTGCTATAATGCAAATTTTGATGAACAAACCTCCGGCAGCAGGGTGCATGGCAGCCAGGAAAACGGGAAATCCATCGGGGGTAGTGCCACCATGAAATATAGGCCAAATAAGGGCGGATTATCCGCCGCGGTTGGGGAGGCCGGTTCCAGGGGCCGCGCGGCAAGGGTCGTCGCCGCAGCACTGACAATCGTCGTTCTTTGCTTGTGCTCCGTGTGCTCGGCGGACGAGTCCGGCTGGAAACTTTTCTACGACAAGGGAGGAATCCTCGGCTATGAAAAGCCCGTGCCGGGAAGCCCTTACTCCGCCTACAAGGCGCAGTGTATAGCCGAAGCCGGCATGGACGTCATCGCCCAGGTTCTGCGGGACGTTCCCGCCTTTCCCAAATGGCTCACCCAGTGCACAAGCGCCGAAGTCCTGAGCCGCAAGGATGAGAACTCCATGCTGTTGTATCTCTACTTCGATTCGCCCTGGCCGGTTTCCGACCGCGACGCGGTGGTGGAGAATACCTTCCAGCTGGATAAAAACGGTGCGTCCGCGGTGATCGGGCTTTCCAGCAGGAACGATGCAGGGCCTCCCGCGAAAAAAAACGCCGTCCGCATTCCCAGCATGCAAGGCAAGATCACGCTGGAGTATATGGGCCGGGACCGGACCCGCATCAGCTATGAGAACCATTCCGATCCCGGCGGAAACATTTCGCCTTCCATGGTGAAGATGACGGCCCGCTACTATCCCATCCAGTACCTGCAGGGAATCTGCGCCCTGGCTGCCGACCCTCGTTACAAGGAGATGGCCCGCGGCAGCGTGGAGGCCAACAACCTGGACCGTTTCGCCTCGGACCAGGCGAGAAACGAGATTCTGCTCAAAGAGCGGTGCACGGCCTATGTACAGAACGAGCCCGTAACCCGCAGAGTGGTGGAGGACCCCGGCAGCGCGTCCCGCATGGTGGCCTCCGGGTCCACCTATCAGGGCATTGCCGGCGAAGTTTCTCGGGCCCTGGATGAATGCTTGAATGCCAAGGGGCCTTCCTCGGTCTTCACCGATCAGGATCTCATCAAGGCACTGCAGCGCACCAAGGTGGGGCCCCGCATCCGCAAAAGGCAGGGCGAGGCCATCTACTTCATGTTCCTCTCCGGGGAGAGCCTGGAGGAGTCGCTTTCGCGGCTCGCGGAAGGCATCGTCCGGGACCGGGACTAC
>JBFMHL010000045.1:0-11633 GCA_040753055.1 Thermodesulfobacteriota bacterium
GGTGACCGCCATCGTCAACACCCACGGCCACTTCGACCACGTGGGGGCCAACCGGGAAATGAAGGCGGCCACCGGGGCTCCGCTGCTCATCCACGAAGCCGACGCGCCCATGTTGGGCTTTTTATCCCAGATGGCGCGCTCCTTCGGCATGCACATGGAGAACTCCCCTCCGCCGGACCGGACCATCGCGGAAGGCGACGTCATCACCTTCGGCAACCACAGCCTGCGGGTGCTGGAAACCCCGGGCCACTCCCAGGGCTCGGTTTCGCTGGTGGGTGAAAACGCGGTCTTCGTGGGCGACACCCTGTTCGCCGGCTCCATCGGCAGGACCGACTTTCCCGGAGGCAGCTACCCCCAGCTCATCGCGTCGGTCACCAACAAGCTTTTTCCCCTGGGCGACGCCGTGACCGTCTACACGGGCCACGGCCCGGCCACCACCATCGGAAGGGAGAAGCGGACGAACCCGTTTTTCGTGTGATAAAAAGCGACCGGGAGATTTCGCCAAAGGGGAGCGGGCGATGAAAAGCCCCCTCCCCTTTTTTGGGCTTTGCGCACGGAAACCAGGAGGAATCCGGCGCGAGCCCGGAATGCCCGTTTCACAGGCTTGACTTGTATAACGTGCTGACATATCAAAAACGCAACAGTTGGGGAGCGCGCCGGAACCGGACGGAAGCGGGAACGGCGAAATGACAAAAACCTTTCCGCTTGCAGGGGCCTTGCAGTGATAACAAGGATTTTTCCCTTTCTCACATGGTTTTCCGGTTATGACAGGCAAAAGGCCCGTGCGGACATCATTTCGGGCGTAACCGTGGCGCTGGTCCTCATCCCCCAGTCCATGGCCTATGCCCAGCTCGCCGGGCTCCCCCCCTATTACGGCCTGTATGCGTCTTTCCTTCCGCCCATGCTGGCGGCCCTGTTCGGGTCCAGCCGGCAGCTGGCAACCGGGCCTGTGGCCGTGGTGAGCCTCATGACCTCGGCCAGCCTGGCGCCGCTGGCCACGGCCGGCAGCGAAGGCTACATCGCATATGCCATCCTTCTGGCGCTGGCCGTAGGCGTTTTCCAGCTCCTGTTGGGCGTCCTGCGCCTGGGCCTGGTGGTGAACTTCCTGTCCCACCCCGTGGTGAACGGGTTCACCAATGCGGCGGCCATCATCATCGCCACCAGCCAGCTTTCCAAGCTCTTCGGCGTTTCCGTGGACAACGCCAAACACCATTACGAAACCATCATCCGCGTGGTGGAGTCGGCCATGGTCTATACCCACTGGCCCACCTTCTTCCTGGGGGCCCTGGCCTTCGCCATCATGTACGGCATCCGGCGCTGGAACCCGCGCATCCCCTACGTTCTGGTGGCCGTGGTCATCACCACCATCATCAGCGCCACCACCGGCTTTGAAAAGAATGCCAAGGCCGTGCTAGCCGACTTCCCCGGGGATGTGTCGGAAAAAATCCTGGCCTACAACCAGGCCATGGCCGAGATTGAAAAGCTCTCGGGCGAGCGCACCGCCTTCTCTCCGGAGCTGGAAAAGACGCAAAAGGAGAAGGGGGCCGACTCCATCGAGGCCACCAAGGCCTCCCACCGGATGCAGATCCTGAACATGGACATCGCCGAGAGCACGGAGGAGGCGGGCGAAATCCGCAGCGACATCCGGCGGATGCTCTTTGTCCAGAAAAAAGAGGCGGACGGGCGGGTGCTGTACGCCTTCCGGACGGAAGCGGACGGCAAGGAGCGGGTCTGGCGCATCAAGGTGGGCAACAAGAAAATCGCGGCGGACGAAATCCCGGTGTTCGGAGGAGGCCAGGTGGTGGGCAAGATCCCGCGGGGCCTTCCGGCCGTTTCGGCCCCCAAGCTGAACCTCTCCATCCTGCTCAAGCTTCTGCCCTATGCGGCCATCATCTCGCTTCTGGGCTTCATGGAGGCCATCTCCATCGCCAAGGCCATGGCGTCCAAGACCGGCCAGAGGCTGGACCCCAACCAGGAGCTCATCGGCCAGGGCATCGCCAACATCGTGGGCGCCTTCGCCAAGTCCTACCCCGTGTCCGGCTCCTTTTCCCGCAGCGCGGTGAACCTCCAGTCCGGGGCCGTGACGGGCCTTTCCTCCGTGGTCACCTCCGTGGCCGTGGTCATCACGCTGCTCTTCTTCACGCCCTTATTGTACAGCCTGCCCCAGTCGGTGCTGGCTGCGGTCATCATGATGGCCGTGGTGGGGCTCCTGAACGTCTCCGGCTTCGTCCACGCCTGGCGGGCCCAGTGGTACGACGGCGCCATCTCCATCGTCAGCTTCCTGGCCACTCTGGCCTTCGCCCCGCACCTGGACAAGGGCATCATGGTGGGCGTGGTGTTGTCGCTGGGCGTATTCTTGTACAAAAGCATGCGGCCCACCGTGGCCACCCTGGCGCTGCATCCCGACCTGAGCTACCGCGACGCCCGGCACTACGGGCTGGTCAACTGCCGCCACATCGCGGTGGTGCGTTTCGACGGCCCGTTGTTCTTCGCCAACGCCAGCTTTCTGGAAGACCAGATCAGCGGCATTCGGCAGCGCATGCCCGAACTTCGCCACATCCTCATCGTGGCCAACGGCATCAACGACATGGACGCCTCGGGCGAGGAGACGCTGTCGCTCCTGGTGGACCGCCTGCGGAGCGGCGGAGTGCAGGTCTCGTTTTCCGGCATCAAGGAAAACGTCATGGCCGTGTTCCAGCGCACCCATCTTTATGAAAACATCGGCCGGGAGAACATCTACCCCCTGCAGGCGGCGGCCATAGACGCCATCTGGGAGGACGCCCACCGCGGCTCGGACGAAGAGGACTGCCCGCTCAGGACCGTGTGCGTACTGCCCGAGGCCATGACCGAGGCTCTGAGCCAGGAGCTGCACCGGCTGGCCCGCGTGCTGGTGGTGGACGACGAACGCGAGTTCGTGGAGAACCTGGCGGAGCGGCTGAAGCTGCGGGACTTCGGGCCCAAGGTGGCCTACGACGGCGAGATGGCGCTGTGCAGCGTCGCGGACGACGCGCCGGACGTCATGCTCCTGGACCTTCGCATGCCCGGAGTGGACGGCTTCTCGGTCCTTTCGCAGGTGAAAAAGGAGCACCCCGGAGTGGAGGTCATCATCCTCACCGGGCAGGGGTCTCGGGAAGACGAGCGCAAGGCCCTTTCCCTGGGCGCATTCGCCTACCTGGAAAAGCCGGTCAGCATCGAGAAGCTTACGGATGTGATGGAGCAGGCCTACGCCAAGGTGAGCCGCATCAAAAAGGGCCAGCCGGAAGCGGATCGGGCGGCGAATCACTAAATAAACCAGCGGGGATCCGAACGCTTTCCTTCCGGGCCGAAGCCGGACCATAAAACCGATCGGAGCTTGCCATGGCCGTCATCAGCATATTTTCCGCATCGTTCGTAAACGCCCCCGCCTGCGCCCAGAAAGTGGCCAAGGACATGGGCTACGACTTCTGCGACGACCGGGCCGTGGCCGAAATGGCCGCGGCGCGTTTCGGGTTTTCCGCCGAAAAGTTCCAGCGCACCATGACGGGAGCCGTCTCTCCGTTCAACCGCTTCACCCGCGAGCAGGAACGGGCCTGCGCCTTCCTCAAGTCCGTCGTGGCCGACCTGGTGCTGAAGGACCGCCTGGTCCTCCTGGGGCGTTGCACGCACCTGATCACCCGCGACATTGACCACGTGCTCTTCGTCTGCCTGGCCGCGGACACTCGTTTCCGAGTGGAAAGGGCCGTGGCCTCGGGCCTGGACGGCAGCCAGGCGGGGCGGGCCATCAAACGGGACGATGCGGAGGCCTATGCCTGGTCGCAGACCGTCCACGGAACCTTTCCCTGGGACCCGGCGCTGTACGATATCCTGATCCCCATGGACTCCGCCTCGGTGGACGATGCGGCGGTCCTCATCGAAAAGAACGCCCGCAAGGACGTGGTGCTCCAGACCACCCAGTCATTGGCCCGGGCCAATGACCTGGCCCTCACGGCCGCCGTGGAGGTCGCGCTCGCCAGGGCCGGCCACGATGTGGATGTAGCGGCCAAGGACGGCGCGGTCACCGTTACCGTGAACAAGCACGTGCTTCTGCTCTCCCGGCTCACCGAGGAGCTCACCGAGCTGGTGCGTGCGGTTCCCGGCGTGGTCCAGGTGCAGGTGGAGGTGGGCCCCGGCTTCCACAAGAACGACATCTACCGCAAGGTGGACTTCACCCTGCCGGGCAAGGTCCTTCTCGTGGACGACGAAAAGGAATTCGTCCAGACGCTGTCCGACCGGCTCCTCATGCGCGACATGGGCTCGGCGGTGGTCTACGATGGGGAGCAGGCCCTGAACTTCGTTGCCGACGACGAGCCGGAGGTCATGGTGCTGGACCTGAACCTTCCGGGCATGAACGGCGTGGAAGTCCTGCGCCGGGTGAAGCAGGAGCACCCCGGAGTGGAGGTCATCATCCTCACCGGCCACGGGTCGGCCAAGGACCAGTCCGTGTGCATGGGCCTGGGCGCCTTCGCCTACTTGGAAAAACCGGTGAACATCGAGGTACTTGCCGAGACCATGCAGCGGGCCAACGAAAAGGCCAGGAAGAACCGAAACGCCTGAAAGGCCCGCCCCCTTGCTTTTGTCCGGCGCGCAACCCTGCGCCGATGTGATATAGTTTAGATAAAGTCGAGGCTATCTCAAAAAGAATAAGGAAAAGGACTCCGCGGGGGAGGGGGACAAACCCCTTTTGAAAACGTTGGCTTTTTCCCCCTCCCCCGCACCCCCTCCGCCTTTTCCTCAAAACTTTTTGATGCGTATCCAAGGAAGGCTATTGGGTGATCACTCTCTCTCTTTGCGGCAAACAGAATCTTGCACCAAAAATACATTGAAAATCCAAATATTATCTATAGATACATTATTTTAAAACAAGTTTTCATAAAATCCCGAGCCCTCATGAGGCCGGCACAACAAAAAGCGATTCCTACATGCCGGCGCAAAACCCGGCGAGTGCGACCCCTGCCGGCGGAGCTCTGATTACGGGTACATCGGTAGAGAAACATTTCGAAAAACAGCGTGCGACCCGGCGGATGCCCGGTCCCTATTCCTCTTTGCGGGGCTTGCCATGAGCTTTTTTTCTCGTCACATGCCCCAGTTCTGGCGCGAGCAGGGAGGGGCCGAGGGCGGCCGGCCGCTGTTCAACTACCGCCGCATGTGGCGCCAGACGGTCTTCGTGACCTTGGCCGTTGCCCTGATCCCCTTGTTCGCCATGGCGGCCATCAACTACTTCGAGTACAGCCGGACGCTCCACAACGAGCTGATCGCGCCCATGGACGGGCTGGCGGCCAGCACCGCCCGTTCCGTGAGCTTCTTTTTGGAGGAACGCAAGAGCGCCCTTTCCTTCGTGGTGGCGGACAAGCCCTACACCGACCTGGTGCGAACCGAGGAGCTCTCCGAGATCCTGGTGCATCTCAAGCGCGCCTTCGGCGGCTTCATAGACCTCGGCCTGATCGGCCAGGACGGAGTACAGTGGGCCTACTCGGGGCCCTACAGCCTGGAGGGCAAGGATTACCGCGGCCAGGAGTGGTTCCAGGAAGTGGTCATGCAGGGGGTGTATATCAGCCCGGTCTTCACCGGCTTCCGGCGCTACCCCCATTTCGTCATCGCGGTGAAGAACGAAAGCGCCGGCGGCTCGTACATCCTGCGGGCCACCATCGACACCCAGACCCTCACGGACCTTGCCGGCGCGGGCGGCGGAGACGAGGGCGCCGACGCACTCATCGTGAGCCAGGACGGCTTTTTGCAGACGCCTTCGCGATACTACGGCAAGATCCTGGAGAAGTTCTGGTTTCCCGTTCCCAAGGACGCCCTGGGCTCGCCCAGGACGGCCGAGGCCGTGGACCCGCGCGGAGAGCGCGTGATCGTGACCTGCCAGGCCGTGCCCCGTTCGCCCTTCGTCTTCGTCCTGGTGAAGCGCTCTCCCAAGCTCCTGCCGGGATGGATCTCCCTCCGGCGCAAGCTGGTGGGCTTCTTCACGTTGTCGGCCCTGGGCATCGCCATCGTGGTCCTGGCGGTGTGCACCTTCCTGGTTTCCCGCATTTTCGAAGCGGACCGCAGGCGCGCGGCCCTTTTGCACAAGGCCGAGTACACCAACAAGCTGGCGAGCCTGGGGAGGCTTGCCGCGGGAGTCGCCCACGAGATCAACAACCCGCTGGCCATCATCAATGAAAAAGCGGGCCTGCTCAAGGACATGATCCACATCGTGCCGGACTTCCCCAACCGGGGCAAGGCGGAGGACATCACCGACTCCATCCTGCAGTCCGTGGAGCGGTGCTCCACCATCACCCACCGGCTCCTGGGCTTTGCACGGCACATTGACGTCTCCACGGAGACCATCTACCTGGACGCCATGCTGAAGGAGGTCCTGGGTTTCCTGGAAAAGGAGAGCCAGTACCGGAGCATCTCGGTGGCGCTCTCCTTCGAGGAGAACCTGGCGCCCATCGAAAGCGACCGCGGCCAGCTCCAGCAGGTGTTTTTGAATATTTTAAACAACGCGTTCGCAGCGGTGGAGGACGGCGGCGAAATCCGAATAGCAGCCCGGAGCATGGCCGACGACATGGTGGAGATCCGCATTTCCGACAACGGATGCGGCATCTCGCCGGAAAACCTCAAGCTCATCTTCGAGCCCTTCTTCACCACCAAGGGGAGGAAGGGCACGGGCCTGGGGCTTTCCATCACCTACGGCATCGTGCAGAAGCTGGGCGGCAACATCGAGGTGGAGAGCAGGCAGGGGATAGGGACCACGTTCATCATCACCCTTCCCAGGAAGCAAAAAGCCTGACCGGGGCCGGCGCGGCCCGGCGGTTCTTACCATCGGATCAAACCGGAGGCGGACCATGCGCGTACTTCTGGTGGACGACGAGAAGGAGCTGGTTTCGGCGATGGCCGAGCGCCTGGCGTTCCGGGGCATCGAGGCGGATTGGGTGACCGACGGCCGCCAGGCGGTGGAGAAGGCAAAATCCACGCCCTACGACGTCATCGTCCTGGATGTGAAGATGCCCGGAGCCTCGGGGCATGCGGTCATGGAAACCATCAAGAGGTTCCTGCCCCGGGCCGGGTTCGTATTTCTCACCGGGCACACCTCCGTCGAGGACAAGGCCAGGGGAGAAGCGGCCGGGGCGGCCTTCTACCTCATGAAACCGCTCAAGATAGACATCCTGGTGGAGAAGCTCAAAGCCGCCGCGGAGGCCGCCAAGGAGAAGCCCCATGGAACCTAACGATGCAAGGCTCAGGGCGGGGCTTACCTTCTTCGGCAGAATCACCGCCAACATGACCCACGAGATCAAGAACGTGCTGGCCGTGATCAACGAGATCTCGGGGCTCTTCTCCGACCTCTGCACTGCGGCAGAACGCGGCCGCCCCCTGGACCCCGCCCAGCTCGCCCGGCTCTCGGGCAAGATGTGCGAGCAGATCCAGCGCGCCGACGGCGTTGTGAAAAGGCTGAACCGCTTCGCCCACAGCGTGGACAGCCCATGCCAGGCCGTGGACCTGCAGGAGATGCTGGAGCTTTTCTCCAACCTCACACGCAGGCTCTCGGAGCAGAAGTCCGTCACCGTCACGGTGCGCACGTCCGATCCTGCCTGCACCTGCGGGACGGACCATTACGGCCTTTTGCTGCTTCTTTTCCTGGGGCTGGAGATGGTCTGGGAGAACGTGGAAAAGGGAAGCTCCGTGACGCTTTTCGCACGGGGCGATAAGGACTCGGCCACGGTGGGATTCGAATGCCCGGTCCTGCGGCCCCTCGCCCCGAACCCGGAGAAAAAACTTTTCTGGGACAGCTGGCTGGCGAAGATGAACGCAACAGCAGCGGCCCCCGGCAAGTCGGGCGCGTTGGAGATCACCTTGCCCAGGGGATTGGTGTAGAGGAATTTTTCGCGGGCGCGGGAAAGGTCCCTCTTTAAAGAGAGGCTCTCCGCTTCCCCCCAACTTTCGCAAGGTCTTGTTACGACGGAATTAAAAGCAAGGAGAAACAGCCATGGCAAAGGGAAAGGTTCTGCTGGTGGACGACAACAAGGACTTCCTCGACGTCCTTTCCACCCGCATGGAGGACAAGGGGCTTTCGGTGGAGACCGCGGTCTCCGGACCCGAGGCCATCAAGAAGACCCAGGAGGACTCTTACGACGCCATCATCCTGGACATGGTCATGCCGGAGATGGACGGCATCGAGACTCTTGAGCGGATGCTGGCCAAGAACCCGGAACTTCAGGTGATCCTGCTGACCGGCCACGCCAGCCTGGAGAAGGGCATCGAAGCCGTGAAGATGGGGGCGCTGGATTTTCTGGAAAAGCCCGCGGACATCAAGGCTTTGATGACCAAGATCCAGGAAGCCAAGGCCAAAAAGGCCCTCATCGTGGAGAAGCGCTCCGCCAAGCGCATTCATGACATCCTGGGCACCAAGGGCTGGTAGTAGGTGGACCCGCATCGCCGGAGACCCGGAGCGAAGCGGCTCCGCCTCTGCCCTACCGCCGTATGAACGCCTTCCGGGGAGGCCTGCGCCCCTGCCGACCTCCCCGGAAGAGCGAGCAATGCAGCCTTGCCAACGGCCATGCGGGTTTTTATCCCGCTTCCCGGCCGCCCTCCGGCTCCCTCACCCGCATCAAAGATGAAAATCCAGCTCCTGCCCGCATCCACATTCCGGCTCCCGCTTGGGGGCGCGGATCATCGAGTCATTTCAAAAATACATACAGGAAAAATCCGGCCAGCGGTGCAACCTGCCTTGGAAGGGAACGCGGGCCCGGGGCGGGCCTCATACCAAGATGGATTCGGATGTATAACAAGGCGGCAAGGATGAGGCGACGCAGGCATATGGGGTCATACGTCGAGGAGCCTCAAGACGATGCCAACGCAGTTAGACGTTTGAATGCAGCTTGGTATCAGCGGTCGGACCAGACAGCCAGCTCGTTTCCCGCAGGGTCGGTGAAATGGAAGCGCCTTCCCCCGGGGAAGCAAAAGATCTCCCGGGTGACGGCTCCACCGGATGCAAGGACCTTCCGCCTCGACGCTTCGAGATCGGAAACATACACCACCGCCAGCGGATGGCCCGGCCGGTGGGCCGGGTCGGCGTTTATCCCGCTTCCCAGGCCGCTCGCCCGGGTGTCCGCATAATCGCCCCCCCAGTCCTTGTAGTCCCACCCGAACACGCCGGTGTAGAAGGCCTTGGCCTTTTGGAGCTCTTCCACGCCCTGCGCGGGAAGCTCGATGAAATCTATGCGGTTTTCGCGCTCATCCTTACCCACGTCGTCCGTCCTCCCGGGAAGCTCGCACCCCGCCCGCAGCCGATCCGCCCCCCATATTGATAAAGTAACTACCAATCATTGCTTGCAGCGATATTATCGAATTGACTTTTCCCCGCTTTCCATTAGGTATGGGCCCCGATAATTCATACCAAACAGATAGGAAAGGCCCCGCCATGCAAAGAAAAGCGATCGTTCCTGCCTTGCTGGCTTTAGCAGCCCTTCTGGTTCCCGCCTCCGGCGTCCTCGCCAGCTCGGTTTCCAGCACCATTACCATGCAGTTCGATCTCTCGGCCCAGGACTCCTCCCGTGAGACCCGCCTGTGGATACCCTATCCCACAAGCGACGAAGACCAGACCATCAGCCGGATCCGGGTTACGGGCGACTACCAGCAGTGCGCGGTCTATACCGACAAGGTGCACCAGACCCCCATGCTGTATGCGGAATGGCCCGCCCAGGCCAAGTCCCGCAAGCTCGACCTCTTTTTTACCGTGGACCGCGAAGAGGTTGTCCGGCGCGACTTCCCGGCGTGGGAAGGTGCCTGGGACCCGGCCGACTACGCTCTCTACCTGGCCCCCACCGGCCTGGCTCCCCGCGGCGGCCGGGCGGAGGAAACGGCGGCCCGCATCACCAGGGGCAAATCCACGGTCCTGGCCAAGGCCAGGGCCATCTACGACTGGACCTGCGAAAACACCTTTCGCGACCCGGAAACCCGAGGCTGCGGCACCGGTGACATTTGCAAGCTCATGGAGAAACCGGGCGGCAAGTGCGTGGACATAAGCTCCCTGTTCGTGGCCCTGGCCCGGGCGGCGGGAGTGCCGGCACGGGAGGTGCTGGGCATCCGCCAGGGAAAAGGGGATGCCCAGGACATTACCACATGGCAGCACTGTTGGGCCGAGTTCTTTCTTCCCGGCTACGGGTGGGTGCCCGTGGACCCCGCGGACGTGCGCAAGATGATGCTCACCCAGAACCTGAAAGCCGGAGACGCAAAAACGGCCGAGTACCGCGAGTACTTCTGGGGAGGGCTGGACGCCTACCGCGTGCGGCTGAGCCGCGGCCGCGACCTCACGCTCAACCCGCGCCAGGAGGGCGCGCCCGTCAACTACCTCATGTATCCCTTTGCCCAGATAGGCGACAAAACCCTGGACTGGCTCGCCCCAGAAACTTTCCGCTACACGATCGCTTATGAAAAATCCGAAGGATAAGAGCCCTAAGCGAACGGTCCGGGGCGCAGGATCGAATCACCCCGGCCTCCATCCGGCGGCGGCCGGTTCCCGCCCTTCCTAGTGCGGGGAGTAACCATCATTTCTAGAAGCTATCTCAAAAATAAAAGGAAAAGGATTTTGAGGTGAGTCCTATTCGCGTTGATTCTGCTATGGGCTTCACTTGCCAACAGGAGAAGCACCTGCATAGTGTTGCTTTGGCACGCGCCCGCCAATCCATACTGTGGAGGTTTCCTGCGGATCAGGGGTTTTTGCGAGATGATCCTACTATTGCATATCGTATGAAAACCACACCCAACACCGCAGCGGAAAAGATGCTGGTTCTTTCCGAGATCGTATCGAACAGCGGATTGATCGTTAATTGAACGGCAAACAAGATAAATACGATACCGAGAATCCCGCCTGCAAGCTTCATCCCTAGCTTTTTCATCCAATCTCCTCAACAGAATCCTTAGAAGCTGTTTCATAACCCCATCTGAAGACTCAGTGCGGCGTTCCGAGCCTTCTCAAAAAGCTCACATACAAACCGTATGCTCCGCCTTTTCGTCGGCCCGCGCCTTGCCCTGAAACATGATCCGGTGTTATGAAACAGCTTCAATTCTTGCCGGGGCCACCCAAGCTTGTTATCTCTCGGCCTCCGAAGGGGTATCAGTGCCACTCGCGCAAGGGACGTGACAAAAATCCGCCTCCAAATAATTAATAATTAAGATGTGACCCTGAATCCTTTTCTGAATCCTTTACTTCGAACCCTAGCAATAAGTTGCCTGGGCCACCCTCAGGCTATTTATCTCCGACATCCGACGGCTTATTAGTGCCACCCGCCGGGAGACCCTGCACCCAGCTGCGGAGCATCCGGATACCCTTGGAATGGATTCGTTCCCTTTTTCCTCCGACGATCGCTCCCAAGCAGCTTATCGGGGCATCGGCCAAGAAGGACCGGAAAACTACATCAACGAATTCAAACAATGGATGGACAAGATTATATACTCTGTGCGGGGCTGCGGCAATCCTTTCGACGGCACAGGGAACGGTCGGCAGGGCTATACCCGATTTCCGCTGGTTTGAGGGACAGGAAGATCCCTCCGCTTGAACCGGGATGCGCAGGAGCTTCGCTTGGTGCCCGGATCTTGCAGCGGCCGGGCACCTATAGTGCAGGAAGTTTTGCGGA
>JBFMHL010000046.1:0-9262 GCA_040753055.1 Thermodesulfobacteriota bacterium
CGTTGCGCTTCGCGGGCCGGGAAGGTCACATACGATCCAGTACGCTCCCTTCCCGGCCCGCTTGCGCGCCTTGCATCCGAGGCTTTTTACGAACCCACAGCGTATCACCGGCCATTCATAATTACAACTGCTATTGCCGTTCGCGAGGCGGCGGGGGAACGCATCATGCCGGAGCTTCCCGTAGGGCTTTTGGGCTGCGGTACCGTGGGGCTGGGGGTTGCCCGCATCATCCTGGAGAAGGCGGAGCTGATCCGCTCCCGGGTGGGGGTGGACATCCGGCTCGCCGGCGTGGCGGACATCAACGCGGACGCCGTCCGGGACCTGGGGCTGGCCCCCGGCGTGTTCACCACGGACGCCGTCTCCATCGCGGAGGACCCGAACATCCCGGTGGTCATCGAGCTCATCGGCGGCAAGACCGTGGCCCGCGACCTCATCCTGCGCGCGCTTTCCCTGGGGAAATCGGTGGTCACCGCCAACAAGGCCCTCATCGCCTCCCACCACGCCGAGATCGCGGAAACGGCGGAGAAGGGAAACGGCGAGCTCTACTATGAAGCCAGCGTGGGCGGCTGCATGCCCGTCATCAAGACCCTGCGGGAAGCCCTGGCCGGGAACCGGGTGGAGTCCGCCTTCGGCATTTTAAACGGCACCTGCAACTACATCTTAACCCGGATCGCGGAAGACAAGCTCAGCTACGAGCAGGCCCTGGCCGAGGCCCAGCAGCAGGGCTTCGCCGAAGCCGACCCCTTCCTGGACGTGTCCGGAATGGACACCGCACACAAGCTGGCCATCGTCGTGGCGCTTTCCCACGGCTCCTGGGTGGAGCTTTCCGACATCTACGTGGAAGGCATCTCCCGGCTCACGCCCATGGACATCGAGTTCGCCGCGGACTTCGGATATCGCATCAAGCTTCTGGCCATCACCAAAAACCGCGGCAACCGCATCGAGGCCCGGGTCCACCCCACCATGGTGCCCTTCGACAACCTGCTCGCTTCCGTGAACGGCGCCATGAACGCGGTGAAGATCGTGGGAGATGCGACCGGCGAGATGGTCCTTTACGGCCAGGGAGCCGGGCGCATGCCCACGGCATCGGCCGTGGTCTCGGACCTTTGCGACATCGCCCGCAACCGCGCCTGCGGCATCAAGAACCGGTTGCCGATCTTCAGCTTCCGGCCCGGCACGGCCAAGCCCATGGACCTTCTTCCCATGAGCGAGGTGGAAACCTCCTACTACATGCGCTTCGCGGCCCAGGACCGGCCCGGCGTGCTTTCCAAGATCGCCGGAGCCCTGGGCAAGCAGAACATCTCCATCTCCTCCGTGCACCAGAAGGGACGGAAGACCGAAGGCCCCGTGCCCATCGTTCTCTTGACCCACCGGGCCCGGGAAGCCGATGTCATGGCCGCCCTGGACGAGATCGCCAACATTGACGTGATCGCGGAGCGCCCCGTGCTCATCCGCATCGAGGAGGAAGACCGCTGATGCGCTGCGCGCCCGCCAGCGCCGGATTCCTTGCGCCGGCACGCACTCAGCAGGGCCCGTCCCACTCCAGTTCGATGTGCTCCTTGATCTCCTTCAAAACGAAGTAGCGCCGGAGCGCCCGGACGATCTCCATGATCTCCGGCCGCCGCCCCGCGGTTTCCTCCACGAAGTCCGAGATGAGCGCAAGCGATCGGGCCATCTCGTTTTGTTCCTGGTCGTCCATCGCTTTATTTCTTCCCCGTTTGGTTCTCGGTTGATTCGCCCCGGAAAATCCGAATCAGGAGCCCGCCTACAAACAAGGCCGCGCAAACAAGGGTGAACCACCCGGGAAAGCGCGCCGCCAAGGGCCGGGGCCTCTTTTCCGGAACCCGGATCACTCCCGTAAGCACCTCCTTGTCGGCGTTCCCCGTCCGGGCCTTCACCTCTCCGCCCGCGTCCACCAGGGCTGCGGCTCCGTAGCCCGTGGCCCGGATTCCCGGAACCCCGTACTCGGAGCAGGCCAACGAAAGCAGCGCCAGCTGCTGCTCCGACTCGGAGGAGTCCCCGAACCAGGCGTCGTTGGAGAGGTTTACGAATACGTCGCTTCCGTGGCGCCACAAGCTCTGCATGTGCCGGAATATCCCCACCTCGAAGCATACGGCCACGCCCGGCCGGGCGATGCTTTTGCCGCCTTCCCCCTCCATGTTCAGCGGGCGAGCGCTCCGGCCCGGCTCGTAGCTGCCGGAGGGACCCGAGCCCGGAAGCCCCCAGGGGCCGATCTTCTTCTCGGCAAAGGGAAGCAGATGGAGCTTGTCGTAGCTTCCGGCCGGCCTGCCTTCGGGGGTGAAGAGGAGGGCCGAGTTCCGGGTGGCCCGGCTGTCCTCGGTCCCGGCCAGGGTAGGCGCTCCCATGAGAAGAAAGGCCTTCTGCCGGCTCGTCACCTCCCGGATGACGTCGAGGGTCTGCGGGTCCTGTTCCACGAAGTAGGTGAGCGCCGTTTCCGGCCACACGATGAGCCGCGCCGTAACGTCCTCGGGAAACCGGGCGTCCAGCGACATCTTCCGGTACTTCATGAGGTGCGGCCGGAAGAACTCGGTCTTCCACCGTTGGGACTGGGAGATGGCCGGGTGCGCCACGGCCACGGCAAGGGCTCGGCCCGCTCCCGGAGCGGGTGCAGCCACCGCGGACAGGGCCGCGCCCAGACAAAGCAGGCCCCCGGCCGCCCCCAGGGAAGCGGCGGCGGGTCGGCTCCTTTTTCCTGAAAGCAGGGCTGCGGCCCTGAAAATCAACAGTGCCAGGAGGAAAAAAAAGAAGCTCGCCCCCGTCTCCCCCGCAACCGCTGCCAGGGAGCGGAGCCAGGCCACCTTCCACCACACGCAGGCCATGTGCCCGAAGCCCTGCTCCGGGGAGAGGCTCGCCCGGCCATACTCGGCCAGGCAGAAAGCCGATGCCGCCCATGCGGCCATTCCCAGGCCGGGGAGGAAGCCCTCCTGCCGGGCAATGGCTTGCACAGTCCCGTGGGCCGCCCGGCAGCAAAGGGTGAAGAAAACGGAAGGCAGCACTCCCGCCACTACCAGGAAAAGGACGGTGGAGCGGAGAAGCCCGATGTGGAAGTAGGCGGTGAGCGACGTGAACAGATAAAAGGAAAGCAGGATGCCGAACAACGCGTGGAAGAAAAAACCCGCGGCAAGCGGCCGGCGGGTCCGGGCCAGCAGGAGAAAAAACAGGGAAAACCCCGCGATGCCGGCAGCTGGGCACGACCAAGGAGGAAAGGCGAACCGCAGGAGCAGGGCAGCAGCCGCCAGGCCCAAGGGGAACAGCGTTGCCGGGGCGAGCTTGGATCGGAGAGGTTTTGCCAGGTTCTCCACGCAAATCCTCCCGGCAACGGGCCTGGGCAGTCCCTGCGCGCCGTTACGAAAGGGGCCCCGGACCCGCGCCCGGGGCCTCTGCAGGCAGGTACTATCCCAAGATCTTGACGGCTTCGGCGGCGGCGGCGTCCGCTCTGCGGCAGAGCGCCAGCCCTTCCTCGTTGAAGATGTCGGGCATGACCGCGGCCATTGCCTTCCGGTACCGTTCGATGAGCCCCAGCCCCATCTCCCTGGCCTCGCCCCGACGCTTCGCTTCGTAGGTGACCACCAGGGCCAGCTTCTCCACGTTCTCGCGGGCGATGATGAGGGCCTTCTGCTGCTTGTCCGGAACCACGGCCCCGATGAGCGAATCCAGGGTTTTCTGGACCTCCGCGAGCCGGTTCGCCTGCTGCATCAGCGCCTGGGAGATATCGGGAGCCTGTGCTGCGGGCGGAGGCGGGGGCGCCGGCTTTTCCTTGGAGCAGGAGACAGTGAGAAATGCCAAGGCGAACGCGCAAACGACCAGAAGAGCGGCTTTTTTCATGTCGGAATCCTTTGTTTCGAAAACGTGTTTGGACCACCGGAAGCTCCGGCACTATAGGCCGGGGCCGGGCCGGTGTAAATATTATTTTAACACAAGGTAAATTTTTTGCCCTCCCCCTATGCCGGGCATGGTAGGGGCGGAAAGCCGTTCTTGGCAACAAAAAGCTGGGGGGAGATGAAAGGAAAAGCCGTCCTTTTCCGGGGGGCGCTTGCCCATTCCCCCGTCCGGGCATCCGCGGCCTCGTGGATCATATCCATTTCATCACGCGGCGGACCTGCTCCAGCTGCTCCGGGGTTTTCCGCAGCGCCAGGAAGTCGTTGCTGCGCGCCCTGACCTCGGAAAGGAAGGCGAAGTCGCTCCGCTCCCCCACCCGTTTGACGCCCCGGATCACCACCTGCAGGGTCTGGAGCAGGGTGGAGATGTGGCGGTCGTCGCGGCTGGCCAGACGCCAGATCTCCGACGAGGGGTTTCCATACTCCCGCAATGCGCTCCGCAGGCTAGCCACGCCCACCACCCCCCCCACCAGGGCGAAGAGCATCATCACCTCCCGCTCCAGGGAGAGCACGTATCCGGCGTCCATGGCCGCATGCTCGCTCACCGGATCCAGCGCCATCCGTACCTCGCCGCTTATATAGCGCACCTTACGGAAGAAGCGCTCCCGGTCCTCGTCAATGAGCCTGCGGGCAAAGGATGTGCGCCGGGCCGAGAGACCTTCCTTCACCAGGAGCACCTCCTCCGGCGTGGACTCGATGTTCTGGTTGAGCTCCTTGGAGTAGTTGCGCAGCAGGAGGTTGACCAGCATCAGGCCGTTGCGGTCGTAGTATTGCACGGCCAGCGGGTCGCGCCCGAAATCACCGAGGAGCACGCGGATGGCCACCAGGGGCCTCTGCATGCGATCCACCAGGAGCTTCATGGCATTCAGAAAAGCCACCCGCTCGGTGCGGTTCAGGTTCTCCTTGAGGTAATGCCACAGGAACTCGAAGATCTTTTCCTGGCGGGAGAGCTGGGAAAGGTTCCGGTCGAAGGCGGCGCGGAGAAAACGACCCCGCTCGTCGAAGCAGCCGGCCATGAGGCGGATGATCTTCTCCACCTCTTGCTCGGGCATGGAAAAATCCCTCGCCATGACCGCGATGTCCGTCTGGTCCAGGCCCACCTTGCTGGTGGCGATGGTCTTGATCCGGGCCTTTGCCACCATGCGCCTGCGGAAAAAAACCACCAGGTCCATGATGCGGGGGTCCAGCTTCCTTTTCACGGTTTCCCGAGGGCCCGCCTTCGCCTCCAGGCTGTCCGGCCCGTACGTGAGGTTGTCGAAGACCGTTTCCCGAACCAGGTCCAGGTTCTCCCGAACCTGGTCCATGAGGTGTGTGACGAGCCGGGCCGCATCCCCCACCTTGCCTTTGTCCAGGGACGCCAGAAGGTCGGAAAAGAGCTTGAGCCTCTCCACCAGCTGATATCCGTCAATCCTGCCGTAATCCGGTGCATACAGGGCGGATACGATGCGGGCCACGGTCCTTCCGTCGCCGCCGAACCCGACCACGGAGGCCCGAATGATGCCCGCCTGGTACGGGGACAACATGTCCTGGGGCGTTTCCGCCACCAGCCAGCGTTGGTTGTTCACTTCCGCGCCCGGCCGCGTAAGCTGGCTTTTGAGCTTTCCGAAGGCGAAAACCGCATCGTAGGCCGAGACGAAGCGGGAGAGCACGCTCTCGGGCTCGGCCCGCTGGAGAAAATCGTTCACCCGCTCCACCATCGCCTTTATGGCCGGAGGGGAAAGTCGGTTGATATGGGCCAGGAAGGTAAGGTTCACGTCCGGCTCGCAGTTCTCGTCCAGGGCCACGGGGATCCGTTTCCCGCTTCCGTCCGGAGGGGTCGGCCCGTAGACGGCCCCATAGGCCTCGGCCAGGGCTCCGAAGGTCTTCGTATACTCCTCCAGCGTTGACCGGTCGTCCCTGGGAAGGCCCGCGCCGAAGGTATTTACCGTCAGGCCGGTAAGCATTGCCACGGCCCTGTTGAACTCAGATTCCAGGGCGGGCTGGCCCAGGCGCCGGGCCGCCGCCGCGATCTCGGCCGCATCCACCACGATGGGCCCCAGGAGAACCACGTAGTCGTTCCGCACCAGGGCCCTGCCCTGGCCGGGGATTCCCCTGCCCCGGTAGCGGATGAGGACACAGCCGTAGTTCTCGGGCATGGAGGAGAGCGTCTCCGCTGTCTGCGCCAGGCGCCCCGCCCCCTCCATCGCCGCGTCCATTTCCCCGGAGGCCGCTGCGGAAAGAAGCAAAGCCGCTTGGGAGCAGAAATGCAAAAGGGACACGGTGCGGTTGTCTGCCCTCTTCTGCTCCTCCCTGAGCCTGTCGGCGAGGCCGGGTATGGAGTAGCGCGCATCCAACGCCGTGAAATCCTTGCCGTCCACGGCGTAGATGAGGCGTTCCGCCTCGATGTCCAGGACCAGATCCTTTTCGCTGGAAAATGCCATCGTCGTGCTCCTTGGCCGGCCGCTGCCCAAAACCGGAATTCCGCAATGCCCGCTGTTTTCCTTCCATGCTCACATGAGATCGGACCAGCGCCCGCGCAGGGTGGGGCGTTCCAGGCACAGGGAGAGCCTGTTCAAAAACTCGCCACGTTCCACCTCCCGGGCCCCCATGGTTTCCATGTGGGGGGTGCGCACCTGGCAGTCCAGCAGGGTGAAGCCCCGATCCATCAGGAAACGGCATAGAAAGACGAGCGCGGCCTTGGAAGCGTTGGCTGTGTGATGGAACATGGACTCGGCGAAGAAGCCCGAGCCCAGGCTCACCCCGTACAGCCCGCCGGCCAGCGCCCCTCCTTCCCAGACCTCCACGCTGTGGCAGAACCCCGGCTCGGCGAGCCGGCAGTAGGCGCGGATCATGTCGTCCACCAGCCACGTATCCCCCTGGTGCTGCCGGTGCACCAGCGCGCACCGGGAGATGACCTCGGGAAAACAGGTGTCCAGAGTGACGCTGAATCTCCCTTGGCGCAAGAGCCGGGAAAGGCGGCGGGACACGTGCAGGCCGCAAGGCTCCAGGATGAAGCGCGGGTCCGGGGACCACCAGAGGATCGGATCGCCCTCGTTGTACCAGGGGAAGATCCCTTGCCGGTAGGCGGCGATGAGCCTTTCCGGGGAGAGGTCCCCCCCCAGGGCCAGGAGCCCTCCGGGACCCGCGAAGCGGGGGTCCGGAAACGAGGGAGAGGGTCCTAAGACGAAAAGGGGCATCTTTCTACCCGGCCCGGAGAAGCTAAGCGCAAGACAAATGGGGGGAAGCCCCTTCCGGGTCCTCCCCCGCGTTGTAACGGCATTGTCCGCGGGCGCTCCTTCTGCGAAGCGTCAACGGTCTTTTCTACTTGATGCCCATGGCGTCCAGAAGCTCGCGGCTGATGGCGCCGGTGACGGCAAGGCCCTTTTGCTTCTGGTACTCCTGGATGCCCTTGCGGGTCATGGGGCCGAAGATGCCGTCTATCATCCCGACCGGGTAGAGACCCAGGGGCGCCAAGACCTCCTGCACGGCGCGGATCTGGCGCGCGCGCTCCTGCCAGGCGGCCTGGTGCTTCGCGGCGGCATCCTCCGGCTTGGGCATCTCCTCTTTTTTCTCTATGGCTCCGGGGGCCTTTTCCTCGGCTTGCTTCTTTTTCTGCGCCTCCATGTCCTCCTGGTAGACCTTTTGAAGCTTGGCCATCATTTCGGCGGTTTCCGCGTCGGCCTTTCCTGCTGCCTCCGCCTTCTTGGCCGCAACGGCCTCCTTTTCCGCGGGCTTCCGCTTCACAGGGGCCGACGCCGAAGCGACGGGCTTTCCGGCCCGGTAGGCTGCCAGGTAGCGTTGCACCTCCAGGAGGAGATCCTTGGGGTAAACCTTGTCGGCAAGCTGGTCATAGACCCGGGAAGCCTTCTTCACGATGAAGGCCTTGTTCTCCGGCTTCATCTCCACCAGTTCCAGGCCGTACTTGATCATGCCCTCGATGCAGCGGTCATTGTCCTTGCGGGTGCCCAGGGTGAACTGGCGCACCACCTCGGTCGTGTCGGCGAGCTTTTTCCGGTACTCGGGGTCCAACTGGTTCCAGTCGTCCAGCCGCAACACCGCCGTGGCCGGGCAGTATCGGGTCTTCATGGTGTTGATGTACCTGCAGGAGGTGTAGATCTGCGTGCCCACCTGGAAGATGGCCGGACCGATGCTGGAGTCTATGAGGCCGGTGCGGAAAGCCATGGCGGCCTCGGTGGGCTGGACCGGAACGGGCGTGGCGCCCAGGTCCTCCAGCATGGTCTGCTCCATGGGCCCGTACCAGGTATGGAACTTGGCCTTGGAAAAATCCTCGATCTTATCGAACTTCCACTTGGTGGAATAGATCTGGTCGAAGTCCTGGTCCATCCACATCCAGAGCTTGTAGCCGTTTTGCTGGAAGTAGTAGTCGAAGGTGGGGAGCATCACCTCGCGGATATGGTCCACCTCTTCATAGTTGTTGAACAAAAAGGGAAGTCCCAGGACCGTCATCTCCGGGCAGGCCAGGTTGGAGCCCATGGCGTCCAGCGCCGCGCCGTTGATCTGGCCCACGGCCATCTTCTCCAGGTACTCCTTGTCGTTTCCCAACACGCCGCCGAAGTAGACCTTGATGCGAACATTATCGTCCGTTTGCTGCTTGACCCAGGGGAGGACCTGGTTCTCGATAAGGTTCGCCCAACCCATGCCCTTGGGCGCCAGGGTGGCCATCTTCCACCGCACCACATCCCTGGCGAGCGCCCCCTGCGCAGTAAAACCCAGGATGAGAAGCGCCGCCGCCAACCACAGCAAAACCCTTCCGGTGCGCAACGTATCCTCCTTTGCCGGTCATGGGAATCCGGAGCGGCGCGGGGGGCCGCCGGCAGGCGGTACGAAAAATTCACACCCCACCGCTCTCCTTCAGGCACCGGGGCGCCCGAAGATTCGGGCGCCCCGGCAACTTCGTCATCCGCCCTTTCCGGCAGGGGCGGTCTGTTCCCTGTTTACTTTATGCCCATGGCGTCCAGGAGCTCCTGGCTGATGGCTCCGGTCACCGCCAGGCCCTTCTGCTTCTGGTACTCCTGAATGCCCTTGCGGGTCATGGGTCCGAAGATGCCGTCTATCATGGTGGCAGGGTACAGACCCATGGGAGCCAGCACCTCCTGCACGGCCTTGATCTGGCGCGCACGCTCCTGCCAGGCGCTCAGGCGTTTCTTCTTGACCTCCTCCGGCTTGGGCTCCTCGGCTTTCTTCACCACGCCGGCGGCCTTTTCTTCGGCCTCTTTCTTCTTCTGAACCTCCAGGTCCTCCTGCATGGACTTCTGGAGCTTGGCCATCATTTCCGCCGTTTCCGCTTCGGCCTTCTTGGCCTCCTCGGCGGCTTTGGCCTCCTCGGCGGCGGCGGCGGCCTTGGCGGCCGCTTCGGCCTTCTT
>JBFMHL010000047.1:0-4519 GCA_040753055.1 Thermodesulfobacteriota bacterium
CGAGCTTTGCGCCGGGGACTGGCTGCTGGTCCCCGAGCTTTCGCGCCTGGGCCGCTCCACCATCCAGGTGCTGGAAATCTTAAAAATCTGCCAGGAGCGCGGCATCCATGTCTATGCGGTCAAGGGGGCTTGGCGCCTGGACAACTCCATGGCCTCCAAGATTGTGGCCACGGTTTTAGCCATGGTGGCCGAAATCGAGCGGGACATGATCGCGGAGCGCACCCGGGCGGGACTCGCCGCCCGGCGGGCCGCAGGGGTCCGGCTGGGACGGCCCGAAGGCCCGGGCAAGAGCAGGCTTGCGCTTCATGAGGCCGAGATCAAGGCCAAGCTGGCCGCAGGGGTGAGGATGGCGAGGATCGCGGAGGATTTGGGGACCTCGCCCCGCAACCTGCGGCATTTCCTGAGCAAGCGGGGCATGGGAAAGGAGACCAAATGAGCGACGCATTCGAGCTTATCGGCGTGTGGCGGGACGTGAAAAAGATCCTGCGGGTGCAGGTTTCAAACCCGGAGTACGCCCGATGGGCGGACATCGCATGGCTCATCAGCTTGGGCGACGACTCCGTGGTCATCGCCGCGCCCGGGGAGATCTCGGCACAGCTCATGGCCGAGGACCTGGCCCCGGCCATGGCCCGGGCGTTTTCCACGGTGCTGCGGCGGCCCATGAAGGTGAAGGTGGAGATCCGGAAGCCCGCGCCGAAAATCGTTCAGGAGCAGCCGGGCCTGGGCCTGGCTTAAAAGGAGAAAACCCATGGCGGAAATGGTGGCTTTTTTGAACCGGCATCATCACGACCTGGTGGTGCCTTTTCTCTGGACCGCGGACGCGGTGCTTTTTTCCGTTCTGGCCGTGGCCATCAAGCGCGGCTTCTGCGAGTGGACCGGCTGGGGACGCAAGCGGGACACGGAAAGGGGGCTCTGATGGGCAAGCGCCTCATCGTCTACTCCGGGGGCCTGGACGGATGGTGCTCCGCGGCCATCGCCGCCCTGGACGCCCGGGACAAGGGCCTTTCCGCGGGCTTGCTGGAACTCGGCCACGGCGAAACCTTCCCCTGGGAGGCCCTGGCCGGCTTCGTCCCGGACCAGGACGAGCTCTGGCTCCTGGACCTCTCCCCTGCCCCCGTGGCCATGGGCGCACTTCGGGCCAAAGCGGGCTTCCACCTGGTCTGGATGGACCACAGCCCGACCGCCATCCGGGACCTGGCCGCGCACTCGGACCTGGCCGGCGCGCGCTCCGCGGAACGGGCCTCCTGCCAGCTCGCCTGGTCCTTCTGCCATCCCGGCACTTCATTCCCCTGGGTCGTGCGCGCAATCGCCGACCGAAGCTCAGGCAAGTTCCGCCTGGGCGACGACACGCACCATTACTGTGCCTATCTCTCCGCCCTTTCCCCGGACCCGCGGGAGCGCCTGGAAAGCTTCTGGCTTCCCGAGCTCGCCTGCTTCGACCGGCCCGAGCCCAAGCTCTCGTTGGGAAAGACCTTCCACGCCGCCCGGATGCGGGACCTGCGCCGGATCGCCCTTTCCCTGGGCCAGCCCGAGGAGGGCCCGGACTTTTCCATCCTGACCGTGAACTTTCCAGGCTCCCCGGAGATGGGCCGCACGGCCCGGGATTTGGGCTTCGACGTGTGCCACTGCTTTGTGGAAAAGCTTTTTGACGGCCGCCCGGCCCGCGTCCACAGCCTTTACTCGGACCAGGTGGACGTCTCCGGCATCGCCCGGAAGAACGGCGGCGGCGGGCGCAGAAACGCCGCAGGCTGGACCGAGCGGGGGCCGGCCCGATGAAGCAAGGGGGGGAGCATGAAAAAGGAAGGATTCGGCCACTCGGTGGCCCGGGCGAGAAAGCGCGCGGGCATGAGCCTGCGGGAAATGGCGGGACGGCTGGGGGTTGCGGCCTCCACGGTGAGCCGCTGGGAGCGGGGGACCCTGGCTCCCCCGGCCCGCAAGCGGGCAAGGGTCATCGAGAAGGCGGCCTCGTGCGCCTCGGGGCATTGTGCCGGCTCAAAGCCCGCGCCCAGGCGCCGGACTGCCGCTTTCGCATAGCAGGGCTTGCGAACGCCTCCGGGTGGCTTTCGCACGACCTGTGCTGCGTACCGACGGCACAAGACGAGCGTTCCTCCCCTCACCCTGCCCTCTCCCAGGGGGAGAGGGTTCCCTTCTGCGTCTTTTCCGAGCGGCTCTGCGCCCGGCCCTCCGGGGCCTTCGCCCGCTGGGGCGTGATGGTCTCTTTCCCCGGGCTCTACGAGCTCTTCCCGGAGCTGACGTTTTCCGACCTTCCCCTCATCTGGAAAAACGCGCGCGCCTACCACGCCCGCGGTGTGCCGGGCGCCGTGTGCTGGCGCGGGACCAAAACCTTGCGGCTCTTCATCGCAAGCCAGGGCTGGCTTGCCAGGAACGGGAGACAGAAGCTTGCTTAACGAGCTCGGAACCATCCACGCCTTTTCCGGGGCCCACGGCACCGGCAAGACCACGGCCGTCTTTTCCCTGGCGGCGCGCCTCAAACGCGACCTTCCCCTGGCCCGGGTGGGCATCGTCCAGGAGGTCGCGGGCAAAAGCCCCTTTCCCATCAACCGGGACACCTCGGAAAAGGGCCAGCTCTGGATCTTCTCCTCGCAGATCGCCGCGGAGCTATCCGCCGCCGCCGACTTTCATCGGGTGGTTTCGGACCGCTGCGCCGTTGACGCCATCGCCTACACCCAGGTTGCGGGCTTCGACCGCCTGGCCGAGGGCATGATCGCGCTTTACCGGGAGCACCTGCCGCTTTACCGGGAAATCCGGGTGCTTTCGCCCCGGGCCGGGCTCCTGGTCCCGGACGGCATGCGGGACGTGGATTCCGCCTTCCAGCAGGAGGTCCACGCGCGCATCGTGGCGCTTCACCGCCGGCTGGGCGGGCCTGTAACCTTCGACTGCGGCGCGTTGTAGGACCGGGGAGGGGCCGTGCCTGAAGGTAACGATTTTTCGCCCGAGCGCGTATACGAACTCTTCTTCTCCCCCGGCGAGGTGGTGGAGATCCGCGCGCTCCACCTGGCCGGCAAGAAGGCCACCGCCGATTGGGAAGGCTTTGCCGCCGGCGGGACCGTGTTCGGGTACTTCGACAATGCTTCGGCCTTCGGCCGGGCCGCCGCCGTCCTTTCCAAGCACCCCTTCGCCGGCATCTACTTCACCATCAACCCCGTGAAGCCCGAGTGCCTGGCCCGGGCATACAACCGCCTGGTGGCCGGGGAAAAGGCCCGGCCCACCACGTCGGACGACGACGTTGCGGCCATCCGGTGGATGCCCGTTGACGTGGACCCCAAGCGTCCGTCCGGGGTGTCCTCCACCGAGGAGGAGCTCGCCGCCGGCCGGGACATCGCCCGCTCCGTGGCCGAATACCTGGAAGAGGAGATGGAGTTCGCTCCGGCCGTCCGCGCCATGAGCGGGAACGGCTGGCACCTTTCCTTCCGGCTGCCGGACCTGCCCAACACCGACGAGACCAAAGGGCTCGTTAAAAGTTGCCTGGCGGCCCTCCACGCCCGCTTCACGCCCACCGCCGCCGCAAAGGACGCGCCGGAAGGCGCTCCGGAGCCGCGGGCCGAGGTGGACCTGCTGACCTTCAACCCGGCCAGGCTCTGGAAGCTCTATGGCACTCTGGCCCGCAAGGGCGACGAGATACCCGGCCGGCCCCACCGCCGCAGCTTTCTTTTCAAGAACTCGCCCGCGGCCTTAGCTGCCGTTTCCGCGAGCGGCGAGTTCCACCTGGAGCGCCTGGCAAAAACCCTCCCGGCCCCCGCCAAGCCCAAGCCCCCCGCGCCCCCTCCGGCCAAGAGGACCCCGGACGCCCGGCCCTACAACGAGAACGGCCTGGGGCCGCTGAAGGTTTCCGACTACCTGGCCCACTACGGCGTGGCGCTCCATGAGGTGAAACAGAACGGGGGCTCCACCTGGTACTGCCTTTCGCAGTGCGTCTTCGACCCCAGGCACGAGAACGGGGAAGCGGCCATCGTGGCCAGCCCGGACCCGCCCTATCTCACCTACCATTGCTTCCACCGGTCATGCGATGGCCGGACCTGGCAGGACGCCCGCCGGGCAATATCCAAGGACGACAAGCTGGCGCAGTTCTGCGAAGGCTTTGACCCCAATTTCAGGCCCGGCCGCGGCCGCAAGCCCAGGCCCCGCAAGGCCCTGCCCGCGCCCGGGGAGAACGGCGAAGCGCTGCCGCCCGAGGCCGGTTCATCCCGGGCGGCGCTGGCCGAAGTCACCCCGGACCTGTCCCACTGGACCTTTTCGCCCGGGGTCCCGGCGCCCGACGATCTGGACCCCATCGAGATGTTTTACGAGATCGTGGGCAAACGGAACCGGCCCACCTTCAAGGAGGTCTTCCTGGCCCGCTACCTCTGCCTGCTCCTGGCGCCGCTCGCCTACGCCTCCGGGCAGTTCTACCGCTACGCCGGCGGCGTGTGGCGGCCCATCGAGGAGCGGGCCATCGCCCAGGTGGCCACCGCGGCCCTTCAGGACGAGGCCAAGGCCGGCAACGTGGAAGCGGCCTTGA
>JBFMHL010000048.1:0-24383 GCA_040753055.1 Thermodesulfobacteriota bacterium
CCGTCTGACGCTCCAGGGCGGCGTTCCGGGCCTTCTCAAAATGCTCACATACCAACTGTATGCTCCGCTTTTTCGTCGGCCCGCGCCTTGCCCTGAAACGTGATCCGGGGTTATGAAACAGCTTCTATCCATTTTTCTCTTCTTCCCACCCAAATCCCCTCCCAACGCAAATCAACGCAGATCTATCCAGCGAAGGCTCCGCCGTGCCCCTTTACAAAGCCCATTTGGGGCTTTCTTTGGAGAGGGGTTTGGGGAGGACCTTTCTTTCTCCATGAAAGAAAGGTCCTCCCCGAAAGACTTTTCCGCCGTCTATCTTTCCCCTTACGCCTTGACCACCAGCATGGTGGCGGGGTCGAGGGTGAGGTCGGGGTTTTGCTGGGGCTGGTTGGGGGCGAGGGTGGAGACGATTACTTTGCCGTTCGCGGGGGCCAGTTTGAGGGCTAAAAAGAAGTGCGAGGACAGGGAGGCGAGGGATTTGGGCCAGCCTGTGGCGGCCATGTCGTCGTCCTTGTCGGCGCGCAGGGACAGCCAGAGGCAGAGGTTGTTTTCCGCGGCCAGGGTTGAGAGGGCGGCGACGGTCTGTTCCAGGCGGTTGTCCACGGGGATCCCGTCCATGACGACGATCTGGGGGTAGAAGACACCCTGCTCGGTGAGGTCGTTGATGCGTTCGGAAAGCCGCGGGACCGAGAAGCCTTCGGCGCGGAAGGTCATGATGAAACGGTTCTTGAGCACGGTTTCCCACAGGTCCACGGTCTGGGCGAAGCGGTAGCGCGCGGCCAGGTGGTTGAAGACCTCCTCGTACCAGAGGCAGACCTTGCGGACGGGGTCGTTCAGGCTCACGTGGAGGACGTTTTTTTCGTCCAGCAGGCCGTTGATGGCGATCTGGGCCAGGACGGAGGTCTTGCCCACGCCGGCGCGGGCGATGACGGCGCCCAGGGTTCCGGGGGCGCAGGGCTCGGCTTCGCCGGGGATGACTTCGCGCAAGGGGCTTTTGGTAAGAATTTCTTTACGTGTCATGGCAAAGGACCTTTCGGCCATCAGTATGAGGCCGCGGCGCTGCGTTGCCGGTCCGGGGGCTCGGCCGGGCCGGGGTTTACGCGCGGTCAGAATGGAAACCAGATTTTGTGTTTGTACCATGCTACGCGCTCATTTATCCAAGCCAGGCCCTTGGCGGCCGGCTCCGGTGGCTGCCGGCCGGTGTCGCGCAGGAATGCAGGCCCAGGATTCGGCCGGGGCTAGGCCACCTTGTTCTTCTTGTCCCTGGCCTTTTTCTCCAGGTCTTCGAACACGGCCTGGGGCACCTTGCGGTAGGCGGAGAACTCCATGGTGAACTGGGCCTTGCCCTGGGTGGCGGACCGAAGCACGGTGGAGTAGCCGAACATTTCCGAGAGCGGCACTTCCGCTTCCACGACCATGTAGGTGCCTTCGTCCTGGGTGCCCAGGATGATTCCGCGGCGCTGGTTGATGGTGGCCATGACCGGGCCCTGGAACTCGACGGGGGATTCCACGGCGAGCTTCATGATGGGCTCCAGGATGGTGGGCCGGGCCTTGGGGTATATCTCGCGGAAGGCGCCGCGGGCGGCGGCGGCGAAGGCCATGTCTGAGGAATCCACGGAGTGGGACGCGCCGTCGTTCAGTACGATTTTTACGCCGGTGACGGGGAAGCCGAAGAGCGGGCCTTTGGCCATGCATTCGGTGAAGCCCTTTTCACAGGCGGGAATGAACTGGGTGGGGATGGACCCGCCCACGATCTGGCTTTCGAAGCAGAAATCCTCTTCGCAGGGCTCGATGAAGCCCGCCACGCGGCCGTACTGGCCGGCGCCGCCGGTCTGTTTCTTGTGGGTGTAGTTGAAGTCGGCGTGGGCGGTGATGGTTTCCCGGTAGGCCACCTGGGGGGCTCCCACGGTGACGTTGGCGCCGTACTCCCGGCGCATGCGCTCCACGTAGACGTCCAGGTGCAGCTCGCCCATGCCGGAGATGATGGTTTCCGAGGTTTGCTGGTCCACGTGGGAGGTGAAGGTGGGGTCTTCCTTGGTGAAGCGCGCCAGCGCCTTGGCCACGCCTAGCTGGCTTTTCTGGTCGCCGGCGGAGATGGCCAGCGAGATGACGGGCCTGGGCACGTGGATGGAGGTGAGCGAGCAGCTCACCGAGGGGTCGGTGAAGGTGTCGCCCGAGGCGCAGTCAATGCCGAAGAGCGCGCCGATGTCGCCGGCGGAGAGCTCGCCCACGTCCTCCATCTGGTCGGCGTGGATTCTGACCACGCGGCCCACCTTGACCTTCTTGCCGGTGCGGTTGTTCTGCACGGTGTCGCCTTTGGCGAGGCTTCCCTGGTAGATGCGCAGGTAGGTGAGCTGGCCGTAGCGGCCGTCTTCCAGCTTGAAGGCCAGAGAGACCAGGGGTTTTTGCTCGTCGGCCGCCAGGGTGATGGTTTCGTTGTCGTGGTCCAGGTCAATGGCCTGGTTTTCCACATCGCCGGGGTTGGGCAGATAGGCGTTGACCGCGTCCAGGAGGGGCTGTACGCCCTTGTTGCGGTAGGCCGAGCCCAGGAGCACGGGAGTGATCTGCCGCATCAGCGTGCCGGCGCGGACGGCGGCCGCCAGGAGCTCGGGCTCCGGGTCACCGGAGAGGGCGGCTTCCATGAGTTCGTCGGAGAACATGGAGGCGGCGTCAATCAGGATCTCGCGCCGTTTTTGGGCCTCTTCCATGAGGGCCGGGGGAATTTCCTCCTGGCGGACGGTTTCGCCGGAGGAGCCGTCGAAGTAAAGCGCCTTCATGGTGATGAGGTCCACGACGCCGGAGAAGTCGGTTTCCAGGCCGATGGGGATCTGGAGGAGCACGGCGTTGTGGTTGAGCTTTTCCCGGAGCTGCTCGGTAACGCGGAAGGGGTTGGCGCCCATGCGGTCGCACTTGTTGATGAAGGCGAGGCAGGGGACCTTGTAGCGGGCCATCTGGCGGTCCACGGTGATGCTTTGGCTCTGGACACCGCCTACGGAGCAGAGTACCAGGATGGCGCCGTCCAGGACGCGGAGGGAGCGCTCCACCTCGATGGTGAAGTCCACGTGGCCGGGGGTGTCTATGACGTTGATCCGGTGGTCCTTCCAGGTGGCGCAAGTGGCGGCCGAGGCGATGGTGATGCCCCGCTCGCGTTCCAGCTCCATGAAGTCCATGGTGGCGCCGACGCCGTCCTTCCCCTTGACGTCGTGGATGGCGTGGATGCGCTGGGTGTAGAAGAGGATGCGCTCGGTGAGCGTGGTTTTTCCCGCGTCAATGTGCGCCGAGATGCCGATGTTCCGAATTTTGGTAAGATCTTTTTTCATGACGGGCCTGTTTTGGTTTGCCAAGCGGCTTTCGTGCCCGGGGTGCTGGTTCGTGTTCCCCGGAAAAAGATGCCGGAAAAGCCAAGGGCTTTTCCGGCGGAGTTGGCGATGGAAATTTTATCTTTTCTTTTCTGGTTCCCTATCCAAAGGGCGGGCTTCGCCCGCCATGCCTCTAAAAATTGATTTATATACTACCCATCTCGATCTTTGTCAACGTCTTTTACAATCCCATAGCTCTTCCCGGACGCGCCCGCTTTCCCTTTGCGCTTTCTTCCCTCGGCCTTTTCCGGCTCCGGGAAAACGCAGGCATCGCAGCACCCGCCGGATACCGAAACAGCCCCTTCTCCCGGCAGCCCGCGTTTCAGGTAGGGACGGATGACCAGCATTGCGCCGTCCGCCTCCAGCTCCACGGCCCCGTCCCGGTCCGTACGGAAGATCCGGGCTCCCGCCCCGGCATAGCGCGCGAGGACCGCCGGCGACGGCAGCCCGAAGCGGTTCTGGTATCCCACTGAAAACACCGCCGCCCGGGGCTGCACCAGGCAAAGGAAGGCAGGCGTGCTGGCCCCCCGACTTCCGTGGTGGGGAGCCACCAGCGCGGTGGAGCAGAGGTCTTCGGGCACAAGCTCGCGCGCCATCCTCTTTTCAGCCCCCGAGGTGACGTCCCCTGCCAGGAGCACGGAGGTGTCGCCCAGGGCAAGACGCAGGGCCAAGGAGTTTCGGTTCACGTTCCGGTCCCCTTCGCAGGGGCCGCAAAAGTCGCGGGCCGGGTTCAGGACCGCGATGTCCACCCCGCTCCGCCGCGTCCGGTCCGGCAGCTCACTCCGCGTCCGCAAGGGAATGCCCCGTTCCCTGCAGGTCTGCGTCCACTGCTCGTATGCCGCAAGCCCGGACGGCTGGCCGTTCAGCCAGACCTCACGGGGCGAAAAGCTTTCGGCCAGAAAGGGCATGCCCCCCAGGTGGTCCATCTGGGGATGGGACAGGACCAGGAGGTCCACCGTGTGGATGTGCCTGGACCAAAGATAGGGCGCCACCACACGCTCGCCCATGTCGAAGTCCTCTCCCAGCATCGGGCCCGCGTCCATGACCAAGGTGTAGCCGCCGGGGAAGCGGGCAACGATGGAGCTTCCCTGGCCTACGTCCAGCACGGTCACCCGGAGCGTGTCCGACAGGAAGCGATCCTTCAGAGCCAGCCCCGCGTCCCCAAGCAACAGCAGCAGGCACAGGACCAGGGCCATTCTCCAGGGCCTTGCCTTGCGGGCGAAGAACAGGCAGACCAGGGCGCCGTAGCCGAGAGCCATCTCCGGGACGGTGGGAAGGACGGGCATGAAGGAGGAAAAAGGAAGCCTGGCAAAGCCGGCTGCTGCGTCCTGGGCGAGCGCCACACAAGTTCCGGCCGACCACAGCAAAAGATGGGCGGCAGGCTGCCAGACGAGCAGCGCCAAAACGCCGGCAAGCCCCAGGGGCAGGACCAGGAGCCCCACCAGGGGCACGACGAGCAGGTTGGCCAGAGGGGCCCACAGGGACACCCGGTGAAAGGCGTGCAGGAGAAGGGGAAGCGTGCCGACGAACGCCAGGACGCAGACCGCGGCGGTCGCGCCGATGTAGCGTAGCACCCGGCGGGCCAAGCCCTCGCCCTCCTCAGCCCTGGGCCAGACGGCCCGAAGCGTGCCCGATCCCAGCAGGATGAAAAACACCGCGGCGAAGCTTAACTGCATGCCCACGGAAAAGACCAGGCCCGGAAAAAGCGCGGCCAGGAAAAAGGCCGCCGCAGCCAGCGTGTTCAGAGGATCGTAGGGACGCCGCACGCCCACCGCCAGGAAGAACAGCGCGGCCATGACCACCGCACGGCGTGTGGAGGGAGACATGCCGGCCAGGAGGGCGTAGAAAAAAACGGGAGCCAGGCAGGCCAGGCCCGCCAGCCGCAGGGCGTTGCCGCTTTCGGCCAGGCCGGGTACGCGCAGGAAAGCCGCCCGGAAGAGAAGCAGGAAAAAAGCCGCCACCAGCCCCACGTGCAGGCCGGAGATGGCCAGCACGTGGATGGTCCCGGAGTTTTGGAAGGCCTCCCGAACGCTTTCCGGCACCGCCGAGCGGTCGCCCAGCAGAAGCGCGGCCAGAGCCCCCCTGCCCTTTTCCGGGGCAAAACGGGAAATCGCGTCCCGGAGCTTCTCCCGTACCCGCGATACAAGTCCACGGTTTTCCGTGGAAACGAACCGGAATCCGGACTCCGGTCCCGCAAAGGCCGTGCCCGATATTCCTGCAAGGAGCATGCTTCTTTCGTAGGCGTATCCGCCGGGGTTGGCGAAGTCGCGGAACCCCCGGATGTCCGAGGAAAAGGAGACCCGGTCCCCCTGGACCAGGGCACGCGCGGGCCGCAGCGTAAGCCTAAGCCTGCCCTTTACGCTGCGGCTCGCGCCTTGGGAGGCGAGGGTGATGTCGTCCAGAACCGCCCGTACAAGGCTCTCCTTCCAAACCGGGGGCTCGGCCACGGTGCCTTGGATGAGGAAGGCTCCTTGGCCGATGAACGAAGCCGCGTCATCCGGACCGGTCCGGGGATAGAGCACCGGCTGGATGGAAAGATAGCCCAGGGAGAGGAACGCCAGCAGCAACGAGGCGAGCACCGGCCGCCGCAGCGCGGCCAGGGCCCCCGCCCCTGCCGCGAACAGGAAAAAGCCCCACAGCACCGGGGCGGCAAAGCCGGGGACATGGGCTCCCAGGACAATGCCCGAGACCAGCGCGACAAGGAGCGGCACGAGCGGGCGCGTAAATGGGGCTGCGGTTTTCATGAAGGGCTAAGTCCCATCCCAACCGTTTCCCCTGTCCGGGATTGATAGAAGCTCTTTCATAACCCCGGATCACGTTTCAGGGCAAGGCGCGGGAAAGACGAAAAAGCGGAGCAAGTTTGTATGTGAGAATTTTTAAAAGGCTCGGAACGCCGCCCCGGGGCGTCAGGTGGGGTTAGGAAACAGCTTCTATGAATCACCAGGACGGATGAGGACGCTAATTCCCCATTTCACCGGCAAGAAAGGCCCTGCGACCAGGCGAATGCCCGACAACATAGTATCAAAAAGTTTTGCGGAAAAAAGGAAGGGGCGCGGGGTATTTTTTCCCTCCCCTCCCCCGCCAACTATTCTTATCTTCTTCCGCCGTACCTCACCGCACCCGTGCGATGACCGCGCCGAGGCCGGCGAGCTTGCGTTCGATGGCTTCGTATCCCCGGTCTATGTGGTAGACGCGGTTTATCTCGGTCTGTCCCTCGGCCACCAAGCCGGCCAGCACCAGGCAGGCGGAGGCGCGCAGGTCCGTGGCCATGACCGGGGCGGCGGAGAGGCGTTTTACGCCTTTGATCACCGCGGCGTTTCCGGAGATGCTGATTCTGGCGCCCATGCGCAGGAGCTCGGAGACGTGGATGAAGCGGTTTTCGAAGATGGTTTCGGTGATGACGGAGCTTCCGTCCCCCAGGCACATGAGGACCATGAACTGGGCCTGCATGTCGGTGGGGAATCCGGGATGCGGAAGGGTGGTGACGTCGGTGCTCACGATGCGGTCCGGGCCTTTGACATGCACGGAGGTGCCGTTTTCGGCGATCTCGGCCCCGGTCAGCCGGAGCTTGTGGATGAGGGCCTGGACGTGGGCCGGCTCCATGTCGGTGACGGTGACGTCGCCGCGGGTGAGTGCTGCGGCCACCAGGAAGGTGCCGGCCTCGATGCGGTCCGGGATGATGCGGAAGGCCGCAGGCCGGAGCTCTTCCACTCCGTCCACGGTGATCACGTTGGTGCCGGCGCCTTCCACCTTGGCGCCCATGCGGCAGAGCACCTGGGCCAGGGCCACGATCTCGGGCTCGCGGGCCACGTTGCGCAGAACGGTCTGGCCTTTGGCCAGGCAGGCGGCCATCATGAGGTTTTCTGTTCCGGTGACGGTGGGCATGTCCAGGTAGATGTCGGCGCCGGTGAGCCTGTCCGCCGTCACGTCCACATAGCCGTGGGAAAGGTCCACGCTGGCTCCCATCGCCTCCAGGCCTTTCAGGTGGAGGTCAATGGGTCGGGCGCCAATGGCGCATCCGCCGGGAAGGGAGACGCGGGCCTTCCTGAACCGGGCCACCATGGGGCCCAGCACCAGCACGGACGCGCGCATGCGCCGCACCAGGTCGTAGGGCGCCTCTCCGGCTTCGCAGGCGGCGGTGTCCACCTCGGCCTGGTGGTTGGAAAAGCTCACGCGGGCCCCCAGGTGTTTGAGCACCTGGATGAAGGTCTTGATGTCCATCAATTCCGGCACGTTGGTGTAGGTATGGGTGCCTCCGCACAGGAGCGAGGAGGCGAGAATGGGAAGGGCGGCGTTCTTGGAGCCGGATACCGCAACGGTTCCGGCCAGGCGGTGGCCGCCCTGCATGAGTATCTTGTCCATGGGTTGCTCCGAAGGCGGGGTGGTTTTCGTGTGGGTTACAGGTGCATCCGCGGCATCTTCCAAGCTGCGGCGAAAAAACTTTAGGCGAGGAAACGGGCGCTGTCAAACGCCCCGGACGCATCCTTGTGCGGCCGTGCGGGCGGTGTTATAAAAAAGATACCTGAATCCGTGAGCGGCTTCAGGCAGGCGAGCAAAGGCTCCCCGGCCCTCTGCCGAAGAAAGGCCCCATGCCGCAGATCCGTAACGATAAGCAGTGCGACGGCCTCATCCTGGACGTGGGCGACGCCATCCCCACGGACTACGACGCCATGAGGCTGACGCGGGATGCCCACGCCTCGCGCCAGCTGAGCAAGCTTGCGCTGGCCGGAGGCTTTTCCGTGCCCCTGTGCCTGGTTGCGGGGCTGTACGGCTTCGTGTCCGGCGGAATCGTCTGGGCCCTGGCCGGAGCTGCGGGCGGAGTTGTCCTGGGGAGCCTCCTGGGGCTTTTCACCCATGCTCTCACCGACGGCGCGGGGGAGCTTCTGGGAAGCTTCATCTTCCTGGGAAGCCGGCCCGCCTGGACGCTTCGGGAAAGGCTCGTGGCGGACATCCAGCGCGTGCGCTTCAGCCTGGGCAACCGCCGTTTCGGGGAGGCCCTCTCTGTTGTGGACCAGGTTCTGAAAAAAGATCCCACAAACCCTGACGCCCTCTACCTGAAGGCCCGGATCATTTGGGAGGGCTTCGAGTCCCCGGCCCCCGCCCGGGAGTGCCTCCGGAGATTACTGTCCACGGCCCCCCCGGACGATTCCAACCGCAAATGGGCCGAGGACCTCTACCGCAAGATCCGCATGGCCAGCTGACCTGCAGCCTGCATTTTTCTCAATCCCGTCCGGAAGTTCCCTTTCGCCCCAACATCCCTCTTGCTTTCGGCAAAAAAAGATGTAATATCGCCGCCCTCTCCCCCGATGGGGAGGGAACTATCTTATATTGCAGGGAATCGGGTCATACCGGCCCGATGTCCTGCCGGCGAAACCATCACCGAAGGCTCATCCATGTCCGCCAATCCCTGCCTGTCCTGCGGCGCATGCTGCGCCCATTTCCGTGCCTCCTTCTACTGGGCGGAGTCCGACGACGCCACCGAGAACGGAGTTCCCGCGGAGCTTTGCGACAAGCTCAACGACTTCTTCCTGGTCATGAAGGGCACCAACCAGAAAGACCCCTGGTGCACGGCCCTCCTGGGCATCATCGGAAAGAGCGTCTGCTGCAGCATCTACGAGCGCCGCAGCACCGTGTGCCGGGAGTTCGTTCCTTCCTTCGAGCACGGGGAGCGCAACCCGCGCTGCGACGCGGCCCGGAATAAATGGGGGCTCGAGCCCCTAACGCCAGACCACTGGCTGGACCCCCGGCCCTTCCCCAAAGCCGCCTGAGCGCGTCCTTTCTTCCCGCAAGCGCGCCTGGAAGGATTCCGGTTTGCATGCCGGAGCCGAACCGGTATACTGGGCCGGCAAGGCACACGGCGCTTCGGGAGGACAGGGTTAAGAATTGATTTTCATTATACAAAACGAACCGGAAGTTCCACCGGGGCTCCTGATTCCCCTGGCTGAACGCGCCCGCGTAGAGATCAAAATCCTCCGAGCCTGGGAGGAGCCGCTCCCGGAACGGATTGGGAGAGGCGACGGCGCCGTGGTCCTTGGCGGGACCATGTGCGGGCTGGATACGGAGAAGCATCCCTTTTTAACCGAGGTGACCGCCTTCCTCCGCCGGACGGCGGAACAGGAGCGGCCGTTGCTGGGCATCTGCCTTGGGGGCCAGCTCCTGGCCCGGGCGACGGGAGGGCGGCTTTTCCGCAACTCCTGCGGGGAAAAAGGCGTCGTCACCGTCCGGCGGACAGGTGCCGGAGACCCCCTGTTCGCGTCTCTGCCCGAGCGCTTTCCGGTGGTGAGCTTCCACGACGACAGCTTCGCCCCGCCCTCGGGAGCCGCGGTGCTCGCGGCAAGCGAGGCCTGCCCCTTCCAGGCGTTCCGCTCCGGGCGTTCTGCCTACGGCCTCCAGTTCCACCCAGAGGCGGACGGGGCGCTTCTGGCGTCCTGGTGTGAGGAGGAGGAGCAGGCCGCCCGGATGGCTCTTGGTTATGCCGCCCAAGCGGAGGCCATCGAGAGCAACGCCCGGCGGCTCTTCGATAATTTCCTGGCCCTGGTCCGGGAATAAGGTGGCCTGCGCCTGGAGAAACGGAAGACGGGGGAAGCATGCGCATTTATGCAGTGGCGGACATCCACGGAAAAAGCGAGCGCTTCGCTTCCATCGCAAGGGTGGTGGAAGAACGCCGTCCTGATGTATTGGTGGTGGCCGGGGACATCTGCGCCCGCTTCGGCCCCGACCCGGCCAGAGACGCGGACACGCTTTCCCGCCTGGAGCTTCCCGTTCTGCTTTTGCTGGGAAACTCGGAGCCTGCCCGGTTTGCCAAGGTCTTTTCGGACAGCCCCCGGATCTCGGTGATCCACCTGACGCAAAAACGAATTGCCGGCACTACTTTCGTGGGAGTGTCGGGGGCTTTCTCCGTTCCTTTTTCCACGCGCCTGGCCCTGCGCCAGGACGTTATCCTGGAAAAGCTCTCCTCCCTGCTCTCCCCCGGACATGTCTTGATTTCCCACGCGCCTCCCTTCGGCGCCTGCGACAAGGTCATGGGCCGCTTCTCCGCCGGCTGCAAGGCCCTGGCCGACCTGGTGCACAAGGCCCGGCCCTCCGTAGCCATCTGCGGGCACATCCATGAAAGCCCGGGGGCCGGAATGCTGGGAAGCACCTTGGTGGTGAACTGCGCCATGGGAAGAAGCAGCGGCGCCATCATCAACCTGAACGGAAAGGAAGCCCGGGCGGAGCTCCTTCCCTGAAAAAGCCGCATACCCAAGACCTATCTCAAAAATAGCAGAACTCAACGTAAAATAGTTTCTCTATGGGGCATACGCCATCCTCGCATACTATTTCCTTCCCCGATCTAAACAATTTTTTCCGTTATTACGGGCAGTAAGCCTCGAATGGCTTCCTTTTAACCCATTTCAAAAAGTTTTGAGGAAAAGGGGGAGTGGGTGCGGGGAAAATCCAGCTTTTTCAAAAGGGGTTTTCACCGCTGCCCCGCGAATTCCTTTTCTCAAGTAATTTTGAGAGGGCTTTAAAATTTCGCGCTCCGCAAAACGAATGCTCGTTACCCTATAGGCGACAAGGGCAGCCAAAACGCATGGTTGCCGGGTCCACCAAGCGCCCCCGGATGCGGCCACCTGCGCTTTTTAGTCGTATTTCCGGTAATCCCAAGCTGTTGTCCTTATTGACACCAGTGTCATTCCTTCTTATACTTTTCTTATTATGAGGAGAGAACAAAAGCTTATTCCCCCGAGAGCCGGGGCGCAGGGAGGTGTTTTCCCATGGAAGACCGCGAAAACGGCACCGTGAAGTGGTTCAACGACTCCGAAGGCATCGGCTTCATCCTGCGGGACCGGGGAGGAGAAGCCTCCGTGCACTACCGGTCCATTTGCGGCACGGGATACCGGACGCTCCTGTCCGGCCAGCGGGTTGAGTTCGATCTGGCCTTAGGCGACAAGGGGCCCAGGGCGGAAAACGTCATCGTGCTGTTCTGACCCCCGAACCCTGTCTTTATCCCCGAAACGCGCAGACCGCACAGCCCGAGCCCGAAGTGGACTGCCCGCCCTTGACTTGACCGAAGGGCTTTCGTATAGCCATACGCATCGCCCGCCTTCCGCCCCGAGGAAACCATTGCCCCAATCCGCCCCAAAAAATCGTTGCGCATGGGTGACGGATCACCCCCTGTACGTCGCCTACCATGACCGAGAGTGGGGCGTGCCGATCTTTGACGACCTGCGCCTCTTCGAGTTCCTGGTTCTGGAAACCGCCCAGGCGGGGCTCTCCTGGCTCACCATCTTGAAAAAGAGGGAGGGCTATCGCCGGGCCTTCGACGGGTTCGACCCTGCCAAGGTGGCCTTGTACGGGGAAGAGAAAATCCGGGAGCTGCTCGCGGATTCCGGCATCGTCCGCAACCGGAAAAAGATCGAGTCGGCTGTGAAGAACGCGCGCGCCTTCCTGGCCGTCCAGGAAAAGGAAGGCGCCTTTTCCGACTTCGCCTGGTCTTTCGTGGAAGGGAAGCCCCTGGTGAACGCTTACGCCTCGATCCGCGACATCCCGGCCCAGACCCCTCTTTCCCAGCGGCTGTCCCGGGAGATGTCCCGCCGCGGGTTCTGCTTCGTGGGCCCGGTGGTGATGCAGAGCTTTCTGGAAGCCGTGGGCCTGGTGAACAACCACACCGCGGACTGCTTCCGTTTCCACGAGCTCCGGACGGCATGATGGAAACAACCGGGGGGGCGGGCATGCGGGGTGGTGAAGAGCGTTTTGAAGATTCGATAGCTTCCCTTTCCCCCCCTCCTCCCCGGCCTCCGATAACTCATTTTTGTAGGGCTCTCCCTACGCAAGGCGCTCATGATGAAGGATGCTTCTAATCGCGAAAGGCAGCAGGCCCCGCTTTTTCACCTGTTCATGTTCTTCCTGCTGGCCGCCATCAATATTTTGCTCTTCAAAAACTGGCCCTACGTGGGGATGTTCATGGTTCCGGTGACCGTATATGCCGGGGGGCTTTTCCTGGTGCGCATGTTCGCCCCTCGATACATCCGGTCCAAGGTGAAGGATTACCTGGAAAGCCGCGGCGGATCGGCCCCCTTCCCCGACCTGGTGGAGCGCTTCACCGCCTCCCGGGACTCCCGGACCCAGGAGGACTCGGTGTTCGCCATCATGCCCATCCTCGCCGCAATGGAGGAGGCCGGTGAAATCGAAATCAGCGAGAACACGGTGATTTTGAGGAAATAGCGTTCCGGAGAGCGGCGCCGGCCCCCATGAGGCACCGGGAGCCTCATGGGGGGAAACCGGACCGGGAGGGCTCGCGAAAGACCCGACGCGAACCCTTCCCGGACCGGTCACTGGCGCGCACATCGTTTTCCAGCAAGCTTCTACTTCAAGATCACACCCAGCTCGAACAGGATGTCCTGCTCCCGGATGATGCCCACGATCTTTCCGTTCTCCGTTACACCCAGCCGCCTCACCAGATTCTTATGCATGCGGTAGACGGCCTCCATGAGGTTGGAGTCCCCGTCTATGGTCAGGGGCGGGGGCCCCATGATCTCGCCCAGGGTGAGGTCGCCGATCTCCTTGGCCCGCATGGTGAAGACCCCGTCCCAGAACATGGGCGAGTACTGGATGCTGTCCGCCAGCGACGGCTTGGGCGCGGACAGGTAGGGCGGCAGCAACGCCGCCATGAGGTCCACGATGGCGATCACCCCCACCACGTCCCGGCCGGGCGAAAGCACCATGATGGATACGTGCCCCGAGTCCACGATGCGGTCCGTGGCGGTCCGCTGGAGCCAGGTGTCGCGGAGAAGCGCCACCGCCTGCCTGACCGAGGCCGTTTCCGGCAATGTGGAGTAGGCGGAGAGCGGGATCATGACGTCGGAGACGTCGCGCTCGCGCTTGGCTTCCTCGGAGTGGGTGAAGCGCCAGGCCTCCTGGATCTTGGCGGACAACAGATCAATGGAGCAGGGTTTGGCCAGGTAGTCGAAGGCATCCCCTTCCCGCGCCTTCTTGGCGGAAGGCTCGCCCCCGTGCCCCGTGAGCATGATGACCGGCGTCCCGGGAGAGATCTCCTTGATCCGGGACAAGGCCGTCAGGCCGTCCATCTCGGGCATCTTGATGTCCAGGATCACCACGTCCGGCTTTTTGTCCATCAGCGTGATGGCCTGCTTGCCGGACTCGGCGACCAGGGCTTCAAAGCCGCGCATGTCCAGAATCTTCTTGGTGGTGGCCCGGAACTGTTGTTCGTCGTCCACGATCAAAACCTTGATGGGCTTGTGCATGTATACCTCCCTCACTTGGGATGGGTTGTTCCATTCTAACACGGCATTCTTCGTTTTTCCTCCAGGGCCCGCCCCCTAGTTGAAGGGATTGGAGAGCCCCGCAAAGCCCAGCAAGGGCCAGTACACCGCCGTCATGAGCATGAGGATGCCCATGTTGACGAACCAGAGAGGCACCCCCACCCGCAGGTAGTCCTTGGCCTCCAGGTAGCCGGAGGAGTAGATGATGGCGTTGGGCGGCGTGCCGATGACCAGCATGTAGGCGAAGGAGGAGGCGATGGCCGTGCTCATGGCCGTGAACGGGATCATCCACGAGCCGGGGTGCTGGAGGCCGGCCATGGCCAGGGTCACCGGGCCCACGGCCGCGCAGGCCGGGCCGTCCGCCATGAGCTGGGTCACCAGGCCCACGATGATGTTGCCTGTAAGTAGCAGCCCAATTCCCTTGTCCAGGCCGAAGTTGGCGGTAATGCCCACGATACTCCGGGCCAGCCAGTAGGCCGCGCCGGTCTTGATGAGAAGGGCGCCGAAGATGATGGCGCCGGCATAGAGCCACACCACGCCCCAGTCCACCCGGGTCTGGTAGTCGCGCCAGTTGACCACGCCCGCCAGGATGTAGGCTACCGCGCCCAGCACCGTGATGGCGCCGATGCCGAAGCGGATGCCCGTGAGCTTGAGGATCAGGTTGCTTTCCGTGATCCAGCCGAAGAGGGTGCAGAGGAAGATGATGAGGGCCACCTTCTGGTCCCGGGTCCATTTGCCGCCGGTCTTTTCCACCTCGCGCCGCACAACGGAGACCGCCGCCGAGAGGTTGGTGATCTCCGGCTTGAAGCGCCAGTTGATGAGGACCCACAGGGCGGGCATGGCCAGGATCAGGAAGGGCATGCAGTACATGCACCACTGGCCGAAGCCGATGACCACGCCGTACATGCCTTCGGTGTAGCTCATCATGATGATGTTCCGCGCCGCGCCGGAAGGAGCGAGCGACCCGCCCAGGTTGGCGGCCATGCCGATGCAGATCATGAGCATCTTGGCCAGCTCCTTGTCGTCCCGGCCGAAGTCCATCACCGCGGTGGAGTACATGGCGATGCCGATGGGGAGGAACATGGCTGCCAGGGCATGGTCGGACATGAACATGGTGAGCGGCGAGATCACCAGGATGATGACCAGCGTCACCCACTTCAATGAAGGATTTTTGAGTTTGCCGAACATCATCATGGCGATCCGGCGGTCCACGCCGGTCTTGACGAAGGCACCGGCGAACATGAGGCTTCCCATGATGAACCAGGTGGCGTCCGACCAGTAGAGGCTGGGCATGAGCTCCCGGTCGAATATTCCGGCCATGAGCGCCAGGAGGCCGATGCAGAAGGACACCACCGGAAGGGGCATGGCCTCGGTGATGAAGTTTAGGATGACGAAGCCCGCGATGCCGATGGCGATTGCCAGCTGCTTGCCGGCCTTCTTTGCCTTGGCGATGTCCCGCTCGTTGGTCAGGCTCTCGAATGTGGTGGTCTCGGTGCGCACTTTTATGCCCGCCCGGATGAGCTCCTCGAACTTCTCCTTGCCGATCTGCTGCTCTACATACTCCCGGACCTGGTCCAGGTGGCGGGCTGTGACCGGGATCTTGTTTTTATCGCACCATTTCTGGTCGTTCTTCATGAAGGTCTTGTAGGAGATGGAGCTCTGGGCCACGCTGGTATCAAGCATGCGGATCAGGAGCATCTGCCACTGCACGCACTCGTCGGGCTCCAGGTTGAACAGGGTCTTGGCATAGTATTTCTGCACCATCTTGGGGCCCACCGCGTACTCCACGCCCACGTCCTGCATGGACGAGGGCACCGGTATGATCCACATGATGATCAGAAAGACGAGGGGAATCGCAAAGAGCTTCCAGTTTATATACTTATCGTACCCCGTGGGTTTTTGTTTTTGCTTGTCCGTCATAGTATTCCTTTCTCCTCTCCCGTGGAGTGATCCTCAATGATTCCCTGCGCCGCTTATGAATGCCCTTCCGCCCTCCCATGGCCGCAAGTGCGGCCTGTGCATCCGGCGCACACCGCTCTCCGGCGCTCCGGATGCGGCAGGAGTTGCGGCGCAGGAAAGGCCTAACGAAAGTACCACTGCAAAAGAAGCAGAGCCATGAGGCCCAGGGTCGCGTAAAAAAAGAAGGCCCGCTCCTTTTCCCGGCTATACCGGGTGACGAACCTTTGTTTTTTAGCTCCGGGCAAGGCCGGGGGTGTTTTCATTGGCCCTCCTTCAAAATCTGCCTGGGCGACTTCATGTAGGTCCTGGCCTGGGCCATGGAGATCTTCTCTTCCATGGCCTTGCGCTTCTCGAAGGCGTCCTGGGCCTTGGCAAGGAGCGTGTCTATGTCGCAGGGTTTCATGACGTAGTCCCAGGCGCCGGACTTCAGGCCGTCCACGGCGGTTTCCACCGTGGCGTGGCCTGTGAGCATGATGACCTCCACGAGGGGATGCCGGTGTTTGATCTCCCGCAAGGTCTCGATGCCGTCCATTCCCGGCATCTTCACGTCCAGAACCACCACATGCATCTCGTTCGTATCCAGGATCTCCAGCGCCTTTTCCCCGCTCGATGCGGTAAAGGCCTCGATCCCTTTCTTCTGCAGCAGCTTGGACGTAGTCAGCAAAAACCTCTCCTCATCGTCCACGAGCATGAGTTTCATCGTTGCCATGGCACACTCCTTTTGGCTGCCGGGCGCTTGCCCGATTGGTTTACGAAATCGCCACGGGCAGAAGGATGGTGAAGACCGATCCTCGGCCCACCTCGCTTTGGACCTTCATCACGCCGCCCATCTTGTCCACGATGCCGTAGCAGATGGAGAGTCCCAGGCCGGTGCCCTGACCCACGGGCTTGGTGGTGAAGAACGGCGTGAATATTTTTTCCAGGTTCTCCGGGGAAATCCCGCATCCGTTGTCCGCAACGGAGATGGCGACGGCCGCCTCCTCGCGACCGACGGAAATGGTCACCTTGCCGGTGCCTTCGTTTCCGTGCTCTTTTTTCACCGCGTAGAGAGCGTTGTTCACCAGGTTCAACAGAACCTGCTGGAGCTGGGAAGGATCCACCTCCACTTTGAAAGGGCCGCCCGAAGCGGTTTCTATGGAAAGAGCGATGCCCTCCACCTCGGCCTTTTTCGCAACCATGCGGATGACCTCGGGGATGAACTCGCCCACGTCCACCGGTTTGGGGGCTGCGTCCTTTTTCCGCGCGAACTTGAGGATGGCCGAAGTGATCTCGCCGCACCGGTCCACCTGGATCTGCACCTGCTTGAGCGAGTCCCTGGTGTCGGTGAACTCCTGGCATTCTTTGATTCCGTACTTCTCGGCCACCTCCGCAAGGAGCATTTCCATGAGCCCCGTCTCGGCCCGGATGATCTGGAGCGGGTTGTTGATCTCATGGGCGAACCCCGAGCTCATCTCTCCGATCTCTGCCAGGCGGCCCGCCATGACCAGCTGCTGGTCCAGGCGGCCCACCTCATGGTCCATGGCCCGGATCCGGGCTACGATGCGGTTGGTCAGGTAAAAGGCGAAGAATACGATGAGGATGCCGCCCAGGATGGCGATGATGGCGATCAGGTTGCGGGCCTGGTTGACGGTCTGGAAGACCTCGGCAACGGACTGGCGCACCACCAGCAGCCACTGGTGGTCCTTGATCCAGGTGGTGACGTAGTAGTACTTCTCCCCGGAAGCCTCCCGGATTATGAAGACATGGGGTCCCGAAGGCGCCGCAAGGAGCTTTTTCGCGTCGGGGTCCAGCTCCATCAGCGCCCCGCCCGAGCGCCTCCGCGTCTGGAACATGCCCTCTTCGTTGATGATATAGGCCTCGCCGGTCCTTCCGATGCGGATGCTCTCCACCACATCCGTGAAGGCCTGGGTGTCAATGGTGGCGCGCAGAACCCAGAGCTTGCCCATCTCGCTCTTGCTGATGGCCACGACAAAGTGGGGAACGTTCCGGAAGCCCATGAAGATATCGGAGATGTAGTAGCCCTTCTGCATCACCTCCCGGAACCACTGGGCGTCCCGATAGTTCTTTCCCGCTAGCTGGTAGGGGCCGTGATAGGCCACATGGAGGCCCGAGGAATCGAACACTCCCAGGTCCATGTAGGCGTTGCTCTTTTCCTGAAGAAAGGTGAAAACCCGGCCCAGCGTCTCGGGCTTGGAAAGCCCGGAAAAATCGTAGAGGTTGGCCACGAAGGTGAGGTCCGCCCTGCGGTCGGACAGGAAGCCCTCGATGAAGCGGGCGTGGTCCGTCACGATCCTCTCGAAACGAAGCCGGGTGGTGTTTTCCACATACATGGACGAGAAAGTGAAACCCACGATGGCGGCCAGCGCAAAGGGGATCAGCGGCACCAGGAGCATGCTCGCCAGGATCTTCATGCGCATGGAACGGTAGCGTTCTTCCTTCTTTTCCCGCGTGCTCATGAACCGGCTCCGAAAAAAATTCCGAGATGGACCACTGCCCCCCTGGCCCAAGGCATGGGCCATGCCAAGGATCGGCATGGCCCGGATGCTCGATTTAATATATTGATAATATTTATAATATTTTTAACGTCGCCGGGGAGGACAATCCCGGTGGGGCCGTAGATTGCGTCGGAAAATTTTACAATGCGTCAAGCTCGATCATGGAGGGTCCGGGAATTGCCCTGTCATTTACAGGCGATTGGACTTCGTGATAGAGAAATGGATTGATCCCGTTTCCGCAACGGGGATGCCCGGCGGGCAGAGGCGGGGGCAGAGCGGGAAAAAACCATTCCGAGACGGCATCCGGTGAAGGCCGCCCGAGCGAAATCGGGAGACAGATGAAAAGCCTACTTTCCCTGCGAACACGGATTCTTCTGCCGCTGGGGCTTTTGGTTCTGGCCAATATCCTGGGGGCGGCCGTCACCCTTTGGTACGTGCAGGAAACCAACAAGCTCTACGACTCGGTGGTGGACCGGGACGTGGACGCCCTCATCGCCGCGGAAAGGCTGGAAACCGACCTGGTGGCCCAAAAAGGCTACGTCACCTACTACTTCCTGAAGCAGGACCCGGAGTTCTTGACCCAGCTCACCGAGCGCAACGCGGAGTTCAAAAAGCAGCTCCACCAGGCCCAGACGCTTGCGTATCTGCCCCAAGCCTCGGACATCCTGAACCAGATCTCCCTGGCCTACGACCGGTATGCAGCTGCCCGGGACCGGGTCATTGACCTGTACAAGGAGGGCGAGCTCGCCAAGGGAGCAGCGCTCCACTGGGGCGTGCGGGACCAGTTCCACGCCATTTACAGCCTGTGCGAACAAAGCATCGCCAAAACCAGGGACGCCTACCGCCGGAGGGTCCAGTACCTGAAGGCCACCGCGCTGGCGGCCATCCCCGCCACGACCCTTCTGGGATTCCTTCTGGCCTTTATCCTGTTCCGGCAGGTGCTGGTCCCGGTCCGGCGGCTGGCGGAGAAAACCCAGGCCGCCCATCCGGAAAAAGTCCAGAAAAACGAGATCGCCGCCCTGGGGAAAGGGGTGGCCAGCCTGATGGAGGACGTGGACAAGAGCCTTATCCAGCTGGAGGAAAGCCGCGGGGCTCTGGTCCAGGCCGAGAAGCTGGCCATGGTGGGAAAGCTCTCCGCCGGCGTGGCCCACAGCATCCGGAACCCCCTCACCTCCGTGAAGATGCGCCTTTTCTCCCTGGAGAGGACGCTGGCCCTGGACCAGATGCAGAAGGAGGACTTCGAGGTCATCGCGGAGGAGATCCGGCACCTGGACACCATCATCTCCAACTTCCTGGAGTTCGCCCGACCGCCCCGGCTGCGGATGCAGATGGTGAGCCCGTCGGACGTCACGGACATGGCCCTCCTGCTCCTTCGACACCGGGTGGAGTCCTACGGGGTGGAGGTCAGGGTGAATCGTAGCGGGCTCCTCCCCAAGGTGCTCCTGGATCCGGAGCAGCTCAAGGAAGTTTTGGTAAACCTCTTCTTCAACTCCTGCGAAGCCATGGGCGAGGGGGGGACCATCGAGATAACGGAAGAGGACTGCGTGACCGACAAGCTGGGCCGCGCCGCGGTGATCCGTTTCTCCGATACCGGGCCGGGGATCGCACCGGAGCTTAGGGAAAAGGTCTTCGAGCCCTTTTTCAGCACCAAGGAGGAGGGGACCGGCCTGGGGCTCGCCATCGCCCGGAGGATCATAGAGGAGCACGGGGGTTTTCTGACAGTGGGCGAGGCCGTCATCGGCGGAGTCCAGTTCATCATCGCCCTTCCCATCAAGGAAGCGGGGGCCGCGGCGGGCAATCCGCCCGGAAAATAAGGAGCTGCAGGATGGCAAGAATTCTCGTGGTGGACGACGACGCCCAGCTCCGGCAGAGCTTCGAACGGCTACTCAAGGCGGAAGGCCATGATGTCTACGCCGCCGGAACCGGCGAGGCCGGGATCGTCATCGTGAAGGAGCATGTCCCGGACCTTGTGGTGATGGATGTGCGCCTTCCGGGGATGGACGGGCTCACCGCCTTCACCGCCATGAAGAAAATCGCTCCCAAGCTTCCGGTCATCATCATGACCGCCTTCGGAACCACGGACACCGCCATCGAGGCCACCAAGATGGGGGCTTTCGACTATGTTCTGAAACCCTTCGACATCCCTGCCGTCCTGGCCCTCATCCAGCAGGCCCTGAAGGCGGGACGCTTCATGCAGAACAAGGTGGCCGTGGGCGGTCCCACCGAAAACGAGGGGGGAGACGCCCTGGTGGGAGCGAGCCCGGCCATGCAGGAGGTCTACAAGGCCATCGGCAGGGTGGCGGGAACGGACGCCACCGTTCTGCTGCGCGGCGAGTCGGGTACCGGCAAGGAGCTGGTGGCGCGGGCCATTTACCAGCACAGCCTCCGGGCCTCCCGGCCCTTTCTGGTGATCAACTGCGTGGCCATTCCCGAAACCCTCCTGGAGAGCGAGCTGTTCGGCTACGAAAAAGGCGCGTTCACGGGAGCGGCCAGCCGGCGGGTGGGGAAGATCGAGCGGGCCCACCGCGGCTCCATCTTTTTGGATGAAATCGGCGACATGCCCTTCAACATCCAGGCGAAGATCTTGCGGCTCCTTCAGGAAAAGAGCATCGAGCGCCTGGGCGGCGGAGAGCCCATCCCCGTGGATGTCCGCATCATCGCCGCCACCAACCGCGACCTGGAGCAGGCCGTTTCCGAAGGCCGCTTCCGGGAGGACCTCTACTACCGCCTCAAAGTGGTCACCCTGTGGCTTCCTCCCTTGCGGGAGCGCGGGCCGGACATCGCCCTCCTGGCCGACTGGTTCCTGACCCTCTTTTCCCGGGAGATGGGAATGGCCAACCCCGGGCTCACCAAGGAGGCCCGGGAAGCCCTTTCCTCCTATCATTGGCCGGGAAACGTGCGGGAGCTCGCCAACACCATACAAAAGGCCCTCATCTTCTCCCGGGGGCTTCCCCTGGAGGCCTCCGACATTGCCCGGGCCACGGGAGGGCCTCCCGCAGGCCCGCAGGGCCTGAGCCAGCCGGCCGAGCCCGAGGTGGACACAGCCGTGCGGAACTGGATTCGCACCCGGCTGCACGACGGGCCCGAAGGCCCCCTCTTCGACGAAATGATGGACCACTTTGCCAGCCTCATCGTTCGGGAGGCCCTGGACATGACTGAAGGAAACCGCACCCGGGCGGCCCGGATGCTGGGACTGTCCCGCCCCACCCTTCTTTCCAAGATCGAGAAGTACGACCTGAAGCTGAAAACCTCCGTAGAGTAGCGCTGGCCCCTCTTCCCACCGGCCGGTGCGGTTTTGACGGAATGTAAAAATTTCCGACTGCCCGCCGGCCGCAGAAGAGTCCTCCCCTCCCTGTTTTTCCATTATTTTACCTTAAATATAAGATAGTTATATTATTTTTCCCTCCCCGCCCCCCATTGGTACGCCTGTTGCCTCTGCTTGTGCGCCAGAGGCGAACCATGGCGCGTGACGACATCCATATCCTGATAGCCGACAAGAACTCCAAGGTATCAGAGTTTCTGCGGCGGGAGCTTTCCGCGGAAGGGTTCGGAGCGGCTGTGGCCAAGGACGGCAGGAGGTTGTGGGAGATCCTGGAGGGACCGGAACGAACCGACCTGCTCATTCTGGATCCGGAGATTCTGTCCGCATCGGGAGAGGCCTCGCTCGCTGCCGGGCTGTTCAGGAAAAAGCCCGGTCTACCGATACTGCTTTATGCCTTCGACGCGGAAAACCTTGCCGGCCAGGACGTGCGGCAGGCCGTGGCGGTTGTGGAAAAGGAGCATGACACGGAGCACCTGAAAAAGGTGGTGGAAAAGATAGCGCGCAGGCTTTTCCCCGACCGTTTCGTTTAAGCGAGAGCCTTATGGCCGTTGATCGTCAACGATATTACCAGGGTATCAAGCAGACCATTTTCTTCCTGATCATCCTGGTTTCCTTCACGCCGCTCCTGGGAATGATGGCGGTGATGGGCTACGAGTTTCATACCGCCTACCGGGAGAAGACCCTGGCCTACCTGGAGCAGCTGGTGGAAAAGCAGGCCCAGGGGATTGATTCTTTCCTGGAGGAGAAGCTGGCGGACATTCAGGTGCTGGCGGCCGTTCTCTCCTATCGCGAGCTCTCGAGCGACGCCGGCCTGCAGAAAGTCCTGCAAACCCTGCAGGAGCAGCACACGGGCGTTTTCGTGGACCTGGGCCTGGTGGATTCCGACGGGCTCCAGGAGGCTTACGCCGGTTCTTTCAAGCTGGGGCGGGCCAATTACGCCCAGGCCCCCTGGTTCATCCAGGCCTCGCGGCAACCGGCCTTCATTTCCGATGTTTTTCTGGGCCTCCGGGGGCTCCCCCACTTCATCGTGGCCGTCCGGGGAAGATCCGAGAACCGGACCTGGCTCCTGCGGTCCACAATAGATTTCGTCGCCTTCAACCTCCTGGTGGAGAAGATCCGCATGGGCAGCACGGGGCGGGCCTTCATCATCAACCGCGAAGGCGAGTTCCAGACCCAGGCGCTCGATGACCTTTCCGACGCCGTGCCTCTCATTCTCAACACCATGTGGCCCGGATCCACCAAAAGCGGATCTCCGGATGTGGAAGGCTCCCGGAACCTGGTGGCCATGCGGGACGGCCAGAGGCCCAGGCAGGCGGCTGTGGTTCGCACCTTCACCGGGTCGGACCCCGCCCGCGGCGAGAAGGTCATTTATGTGGCGGCCCTTCTGAAAGGCGGGGACTGGGCCCTGGTCTATCAGCAGAACGAGGCGGACGCCTTCGCCAATCTCTACCGCGCAAGGAACATCAGCATCCTTGTGCTGCTGTTGGGCGGCGTCGCCATTCTGGCCATGGCGATCCTTCTGTCCCGGAGGATGGTCAGGCGCATTTCATCGGGGGATCAGGAAAAGGAGATGATGAATGAAAAGGTGATCGAGGCGGGCAAGCTGGCCAGCCTGGGCGAGCTTGCCGCCGGTATCGCCCACGAGATCAACAACCCCGTGGCCATCATGGTGGAAGAGTCCGGCTGGATCGGCGACCTTCTGGAGGAGTCGGAATTTGCCGACAGTGAAAACGTTCGCGAGATCAAAAGGGCGCTCTCGCAGATCCGCACCCAGGGCAAGCGCTGCAAGCAGATCACCCACAAGCTCCTTTCCTTCGCCCGCAAGACCGATCCGGTGGAGAAGCACCTGGACGTGAACGCGCTCATCACCGAGGTCATCGAGCTCAGCGAGCAGCACGCCCGCTTTTCCAACGTGAAGTTCAACCTCGACCTCGCTCCCGGACTGCCGGCGGTCCTGGCGTCTCCCTCCGAGATGCAGCAGGTGGTGCTGAACCTCATCAACAACGCCATTGACGCCATAGACCAGAAGGAAGGCGGAGTGGTGGGGCTGACCACCCGGATCGAGGGGAACGAGGTGGTGGTGGACATCTCCGACACCGGCTCGGGCATTCCCGAAGCGAACCTCAAAAGGGTCTTCGACCCCTTCTTCACCACAAAACCCGTGGGCAAGGGAACGGGTCTCGGGCTTTCCATCGTATACGGGATCATCAAGAAGCTGAATGGCCGCATCACGGTGCAAAGCGCCGTAGGCGTCGGCACCACCTTTCACCTGCACCTCCCGGCCACCGGGGGGGAGCGGAAGGTTCCGGAGAACGGAGCGGGCACGGAAACGGGCCTGTGAGATTTCTTATCACTCTCAACAAGGAGAAACCGGCTCATGGCCAAAGCAAGAGTACTACTGGTGGATGATGAGGAGCCCTTCGTGGCGACCATGCAAAAACGCATGGCCAAGAGGGACCTTGCCGTAGAGGGCGCCCACTCGGGCCGGGACGCCCTGGCGGCCCTGGACCGCGGCGCCTTCGACGTGGTGATTCTGGACGTGAAGATGCCCGGCATGGACGGCATCGAGACCCTGCGGGAGATCAAGGCCCGCCATCCCCTGGTGGAGGTCATCATGCTCACCGGCCATGCCACGGTGCAGAGCGCCATTGACGGCATGAAGCTGGGGGCCTTCGATTACCTGATGAAGCCCTCCGAGCTGGAGGAGATCCTGGCCAAGGTAAACGAGGCCGTAGCGAAAAAGTCCGGTCACGAGCAGAAGATAGCCGAAGCCAGGGCCAAGAACATCGTGCTGCGGCGCGGGGACTAGGAGCGTTTTCTCCATCGCCGGGCCGCGGCCCAAGGCGGACGATGCATCCGGGCGGCCGCGGCCGAGGAAAAGCCATGACGGACACAAAAACCACAGGCAGCCCGGAAAAGCTGCGCGTCCTTCTGGTGGACGACGAAGGCGACTTCCTGCGGGTTGTGAAGAAGCGCATGGCAAAGC
>JBFMHL010000049.1:0-14255 GCA_040753055.1 Thermodesulfobacteriota bacterium
AGGCCTGTGCCGCCGCGCGGGCCGGGGATGAAGAGGAGGCCCGGAAGCTCTTGGACCAGGCCGTCTCCAAAGGCTTTTCGGATCGTTATTCGATTCTGTATGATCCCGACTTGGCCCTGCTGCGAAAGGACGCCCTGCCGGGCCTCCCCTCTCCCGCAGAAGAACACTGACCGCCGATACGGCTGTGGTTCCTCATCCCATGAAGCTTTTCTTTTCCCCGTTCCATTGCAGGCTCTGCTCCTTTCGCGGAGAAGCCCCCGTCCGATACGACTACGGGAAGCACAAGATCTACGAATGCCCTTTGTGCGGCGTGTTGTTCCTGCATCCCCGCCCGGATCCCGAGGAGCTGGCGGAGCTTTACAACGGGGAGCAGTACTTCCAGCACGAGAGCTTTTACAGCGGCGCCAACGAGAGCATATACGGCTATCCCGACTACTTCGCGGAACGCATGAACAAGCAGCAGGAGTACTCGGTCATCGCGGCACGCTGCCGGACGGAGCTGGCGGACAGCCCGCGGGCCGAGGCTGGCCTGCCCCTGCGGCTGCTGGAAGTGGGCTGCGGGCCGGGCTACTTCCTCTCCATTGCCCATAATGCCGGTTTCTCCGTCCGCGGCATCGAGTTCAACCGGGCCATCGTGGAAAACTACGGCCCCCGCTACCCCTTTCCCATGGAGCATTGCGATTTTCTGGAAGGAGAGTGCACCCCGGCATCCTACGACTGCATCGTGATGCTGGACGTGATCGAACACTTTCCCGATCCCTTCCTGGCCCTGGAAAAGGCCTGCCTCATGCTTGCAGATGGCGGGCTTCTGGTGCTGAGCACCGTGGACTCGAGGGGCATCGGCTCGCGGATTCTGGGCAAGAGGCTCGAGGACTTCCGCCGTGTCCGGGAGCATCTTTTCTTCTTCAACCGCTCCAACATGACGAACATGCTCAGAAATGAAGGCCTGGCGCGGGTTTCGGCCGAAAGTCTGGGACACACCTTTGTGACGACCCACCTGGCCGACCGCATCCGGCTCATGTCCCCCCTGTGGGGAAGGATGGCCGATCTCGGCGCCGGGTTCCTGCGCAAGCTCGGGATCACGACCCTGGACTTAGATCCCCGCACCAAGATGATCGTCTACGCCCGCAAGCCGAGCCAAAAGCAGATGCAGGCCACACGCGAAAACATCGCCGGCGACCTGTCCCTCATGGCATCCTACCGGGAGTACTACGACTATTATCTGAGCCGGGTAGTCCGCTTCTTCCAGGGTAAACGCGTGATGGAGCTGGGCTGCGGGACCGGCTCGGCCATGCGGGCCATGGCGGGTATGGGCGCGGGTTTCCTTTTGGGAGTTGACGAAAACAAGTCGTCGCTGGAGGCGGCCCGGCAGACCCTCACCGAGCAGGGGGCCGCGCCCTTTTCTTTGGTGGGCGCGGACATCGAGAAGGAGAGGGACCGGATCACGGCCCTGATCCGGGATCAGGGCATCGAGGTGGTCTTTTCCTTCAATTTTCTCGAGCACATGCGGGATGACATGGAGCTTCTGCGGAGCGTCCGCAACGCCCTGCCCCCGGAGGGGACCCTCATCAGCATCCTTCCGGCCGGATCGGGGCTCTACAACCGTTACGACGAGGCTTACAGACACTTCCGGCGCTACAACGCAAAGGATCTGGACGTGCGTTTTGCGGGATACTCCTGCGTGGAAAAGCTGCGGGTGGGGGCGCTGAAGGCCGTGGGATGGAAGGCGGCGGGGCAAAAGGAGTACCGGGGGCTCTCTTCCGGCCTGCGCTGGTATCATCTCTTGAGCCGGCTGGACCGGATGCTGGATGCGGCCTTCCGGCACCGCGTCCCCGGGGGCGCCACCTGGATCTGCGTCCACCGCAGGGGATAGCCGGTTCCGGCGTAGCCCGCCGCTCGCAGCAAAGCAGGCGCAAGCGTTCCGATGCGGATATCCCCGGCAAACCGCGTCATGGGGTTGCCGCGACCAAGCCCTCTTGGCGGGTACCCCGGGGGGCTTGGCCGCAGGAAAAGGCGCTCTGGTTCTTCTGCAACAAACTGCAAGGCAATAGGCTTAGTGGGCCGATTGCGCCCCCGCCGTCGGGGTTTCGGCCCTTGCTTCACCCACAGCCGTCTGCTCCCCTTCCTTTTCCTTGAGCATGGCGAGGTCCAACGTTCCGCCCCAGGGGATCAGGTTAATGTCGTCGTAGGTGGTGAAGGGGAACTTTCCGTACTTTTTCTGCACGTAGTCCAGGGTTTCCTGGTCCTTCAACCCGTAGAGCTTTCCTTCCGCGATAAAGAACGGGTAGAAGTTGTTCATATCCATGGAAAGACCCACGGGCCCGGCAAGGGGCTTGGGCAGGAGCTTCTGGACCACCGGGGCCAGGGCCGTGGCGATGACCTCGTAGCCCTTCCACACCGGGTGGCCGTTCCCGTCGTGGGGATATAGCTCCACGGCATCAAGCGCCGCCTCCTGCAGGGGGCCGGCCACGTCCGCATAAACCGCGCCCGGAATCCGGGAAAACTTGTCGGAAAGCCACTGGATGCGTTTGCGCTCGTCGTTTACAAGCTCCATGTATCCGGGCGGCATCGCAAAGCCTTCCTTCTTCATCTTCTTTTCGTAGGCATACTCCTTGGTGGGAATGATGGTGAAAACCATCTTGACCTCTTTCGGGCCAGCGATCTCCGCCATCTTCTCCGCGGTCCGGGCCATGATCTCGTAGCCCACGTCCACCACCTTGTTGAACTCGTTGCAGGAGTGCCGGAGCTTGGGCGTGAACACCGTACGCACGCCGTCGGAGAAGACTACTCGGAACTGGTCGGTCCTGGGCGGAGGGAAGGCCACCTTGGGGGCGTCGGACTCGGACAGGGAGGGATCGAGCCGGAGATCCTTGTAATGATCGTTTCCATAGGCCTTTAAAAAGGAGCCCAGGCTGTCGTTGCCGGTGTAGTAGGCCACCACCACCACCTTGGGCTTGAAGTAGAGGGCCTTTTTGAGGATCTCCAGGTACTCCACCCCTGCCCATGCGCCGCAGGACATGTTGTACACGATGGTGCCCGGGGGCTTGAGCATCCGCTGCATGGTGCTGGGCCAGTTTTGCTCCAGCGGCGTGGTGTTGCCGTATGTCTGGCTGTCCCCGATGGTGATTACCTCCGCTCCGCAGGGGACGTTGCGATTGCGGAACCCCAGGATGTCGTTGGGCCCCATCTGCAGCTCGTTGCGGAAAAGCGGCTTGGCCCGTACGATATAGGGGTCCTCGATGATGAAGTCCTTCGCGGTGAAGTCCTCGGGACGGAAAATGTTGTCAAAGAACGGAGGCACCTCCTTGGCCACCTGGACGGTGCGCAGGTCCACGGGGATACCCAGGAGCTGGGGAGCGAAGTAGCGGATGAGACCCAACGCGATGACAAGCGTAAGCGCGACGGAAGCGACAACCAGCAGCCATTCCTTTTTCAGGACCGATTTTCTTGCCAATGGTACCGTTCCTTCCTTCCCTTTTCGGGCATTCTTGGTTCCGGCTTTTTAAAGCGCCCCTTCAGCCGGGTTTCACCGCCGTAACGCCGAAGGCCCGCGGCGCAGGGACGATTTTTCCGAAGCCCGCTTCCGAAAGCCTGCGGACCACCCCGCGGGTCATCCGGGCCCCGGAAGGGCTTTCCGGGTTCCCCACGTAATGGAACAGCCTGCCGCCCCGGCCCAGGACCCGGAAGAGCTCGCGATAAAATTCCAGGGAGTAGAGATCGCCGCCGAGGCCGGGTTCCGGCGGGTCGTGGATGACCGCGGAGAAAGCCCCGTTTCCGAACCGGTGCACCACTTCCGCGCTGTCGCCCAGGTGCCGTTCGATTCCGGGACGGGAAAAGAGCTCTTCGGACCAGGGGTTTCGCCGTGCAATGGAAACCGCGGCCGGGTCCAGCTCGACGGTGTGAACCGTTTGGGCTTTTTCGGAGGCTAAGATGGCAGTATACCCAAGGCCCGTCGCCGTATCAAGGACGCAGCCGTGAAAAGCTCCCAGGGCCTTCATCTTCTCCTGGGTGTCCTTCCAGGGATCGGTTCCCTTGATCCGGTGCATGGGCACGCCGGACACCAGCATGGTGGGCGCTCCCGCAGTGGGATAGAGGGAGTACGAGCGGCCTGTTTCCTCGGAAAAAGTTTTGACGGCCGTCCAGGCTCCTTCTTCATCCCGGTCGAAGCAGGAGTTTTCCTTTTTTTCAAAGCGCAGGAGTTCCTCCCACTCCACCAGGCCCCGCCCGGGGAAAAGAGCGCCCCGTGAGGTGATCTCCGCCTCCATCCATGTGCGCCCCAGATCCGGCGATCCGGTGGCGAAGGCTTGGCCTTGGGCCCGGGCCTGAAGGAGAGGCCGGGCCTGCACATAACTCATTATAAAGTATGTGTTTTGTACGTTTTTTTCGTTCACGGAGGTCTTGCCGCCATGGGGCCGGGGTATTGTGGAAATGGTCCATGTGACGCAATTCATTGACAGATTTGTGCAAGTATGTTGATTAGTCAAGCCTGATGCGATATTTCCCCCGGCGTCGAGGGCCGGGGCGGGCCCGCGACGCCGGGCCACTGTTACCGACTCCCTGCCGCGGCCCTCACGCAGGGCCCGTTTCCCCGGCAAGCGGCAACTCCCAACCATTGACCGGCGTCCGGCAGGGCGGCGGGCTTTCCCAAAATCCCGTTTGCAGACCGGGAGCTGAGGCCGGCGAGAAGGATATTCCGTGAAGGACAAGGAAGCAAGAGAGCTGCACCTGGATACCGGCGTGGGGAAGATTCTGCCCCTGGAATATCCGGACTCCATGAACGCGGAGAACATCAAGATCCTACGCGGCAGAGTCCTGCACCCGACGACGGGTCAACGGCCCGAAAGCATCTTGGTGGCGAGCGCCTTCCCCAGCGAAGGAAAGACCTTTGTCTCCGTGAACCTTTCGGTGGCCATCGCCCAGGCGGTTTCCGAGTCGGTGCTGCTCATTGACTGCGACCTCCGGAGACCCTTCGTACACAACATGCTGAACCTGGAGAACCAGGCAGGGCTTTCCCAGTACCTCTCCGGGAAGGCGAAGCTCAGCGAGCTCATCCGCCCCACGGGGATCGAAGGGCTTTCGGTGATCACCTCCGGCCCGGAGCCGGAAAACCCCGCGGAGCTCCTGGGTTCCCCCCGCATGCGGGAATGCCTGGCGGAGCTCAGGGCCGACTACCCTGAAAGCTTTCTGGTGCTGGACTCGCCGCCGGCCCACATCACCTCGGAAACCAACCTGCTGGCTCAGCTGGTGGACAAGGTGATCCTGGTGGTCATGTCCGGCGCTTCGCCCCGCAGGGCCATCCAGAGGGTGGTGGAGGACCTGGGCCGGGACAAGATCCTGGGGGTCGTGTTCAACGGGGACACGGAAACCTACAAGTACTACGGAAAGTATTACAAGAGATACTACGGCCGCTACGGCAAGGACCGCTACGGCCGAAAAAGCGCCTGACCAATCTGCACCCTCCGCCGCCGTTTTCAGGCCCCGGGGTTGGCGGATCTTCAAGACGCCCTATCGTTCATGCGCCTGTCGGCGGCAGGAGATCTTGAAAAATCGTCGGACGAATTCTCGATGCAAAGGAGCCCGCTTGCGGGAAGCATTTGGAAAATACGTGCCCGAAAGGGCCTTGGTGTTAGCCGGCGGTGACGCCTTCCTGGCCTTGGGGCTGATGGGCCTGGGGGTTCTGCTGTTCCAGGGAGATCCCTCGCAAACGCTTGCCGGAGCCGCGGCTGCGCCCTTGCTCACCGTTGCCCTCCTCTATATCCTTTTTCTCCTGGGGCGCTACAACCCGGGCGAACCCGCCCGCGCCAGGGGTTTGGCCGCAGCCGCATGCGTTCTGGGAGCCCTGGTCGCCGCCTGCGGCCTGACTCTTCCGCACCTGATCCCCAGCGAGGGCCTTTTCCTGGCGATCGCCGTGCTTCCGCTCTTCCTTTGGGCCTGGGGGCGCTTCATGGGCCTGGGCCGCCCCAGGGGCTTTTTCGCTGAAACCGCCATAATGGTAGGAGCCGGCCAGCTGGCCGAGGAGGTGAAAGCGGCGGCGAAACAGTTCCCGGATATTCGCCTGGTGGCGCGCAATGGAACATTCGAGGAGCCCCTTTCCATCATTCACGAGCACGCGCGCAGCCAAGACCGTTGGAAAAGATTGCGGCAGCTTCCTGTTGTGGGCAGGCTTTTTCCCAGGGTGGTGCTGGTGGCGGCGGCGGAGCCCGGCTCCACCGGCGGGAGACGCCAAGCCCTGATCCTTTCGGCCAACGGAATTCCCGTGCTCTCCGGCGAGTCCTTCTATGAAAAAATCACTGGAAGCGTGCTTCTGGAGTACCTGGACCGCGACCAGGCCTGGAAAACGGGAGGATGCGTTCCCGGCAGGACCTCCCGCCTGCATGATTTGACCGAACGGGCCGGCGCCCTGCTGCTCCTCGCGCTACTGTTTCCTCTACTGGCGGCTGTCGCTATCGCCATCAAGCTCAGCTCGCCGGGCCCGGTCTTCTTCTCCCAGGAACGGGTGGGCAAGGACGGACATCCCTTCCCCATGATCAAGTTCCGCTCCATGCAGGACAAGGCCGAGGTGGGAACTGGCCCGGTCTGGGCACAAAAAAACGACCCCCGCGTGACTCCGGTGGGCCGCTTGATCAGAAAAACGCACATTGACGAGCTGCCCCAGCTCATCAACGTTGTGCTGGGCCACATGAGCCTGGTGGGCCCGCGGCCGGAGCGCCCCTTCTTCGTGGAGAAGCTTTCCCAGACCATCCCCGGCTATCATCTCCGGCACACGGTGCGTCCGGGCATCACGGGCTGGGCCCAGATCAATTACTCCTACGGAGCATCGGCCAACGACGCCCGGGAAAAGCTCAAGTACGAGCTTTTCTACATCAAGCACCGATCCCCCGCCCTGGACCTCTATATCCTCTTCGCCACGGCCCGGACCCTGTTCGCCACCTCCGGCGCGCGCTGATCCGCCGATCGTCGCGTGAACACCGATTCTATCGGAAGGATCGCCCGCCCCTTTTCCGGAAGCCTTCGGCCATATTGGAGAGCTTTGCCTCCACCTGGCGGTAGTTTTGCGCAAGGTCATGGACCTGGCGCACCCGGTCCGCCCCTGCGGCTCCCATGACCCGACGAAGCCCTGCGTCGGCGCACAGGCTCCCGATGGCCCGGTAGAATGCGGAAAGGTCGCCCAAAGGCGTGAGGAGCCCCGTTTTCCCCCGGTCCACCACCTCCGGGATGCCTCCGTTACGGAAGGCCACCACCGGAAGCCCGCAGGATTGGGCTTCCAGGAACACCATACCCAGCGACTCCCGGATGCCCGGAAACGCGAACACGTCCGCCGCCGAGTAGATCTGAAACATGTCCCGGCGCGGAACCCGGCCCAGGAACACATGTCTGCCGGGCAGCCCGCTCCGGGCCAGAGCGGCAAGATCAGCCCCCGCATCCCCCTCTCCGGCGATGACCAGGAGAAGGTCCATCCCCTGCCGGGCGAGTTCGGCGCAGGCCCGAATGGTGATCCGGAGTCCTTCCGCCTTCACGCCCGGCCGAAACATGGCCGCGCTGAGGACCACGGCTTTTTGCCCCGCCCCCCAGGACTTGCGGAAAGCCTCCCGCGCACTCTCCGAAAAAGTGAAGTCCTTCGGATAGATTCCGGGGGGGACATAGCTCACGCGGTCTTCGGGCAGGAGACGGAGGATGTTTGCCAGATCCTCCTTGCGGTTTTCAAACACGTGCTCCGCCCGAGAAAGGGCGTGCCGGTTTGCATAGAATCCGGGGACCGTGGAGATTCGCCTTCCGACCTTGGTGGAATATGCGCCCTGGAAGATGACATAGGGGCACAGGCCCCGGCAGGCCAAGGGCCCCAGCAGATCCGGGGCCTTGTAATAGGTATGGTAGGTGAGCCACAGGTCCGGGCCGTTCTCCCCCACGGCCCGGCGTGCGCGCAGCCCTTGGGACAGGGCCTGCGCCCATTTCCAGGGGCGATCCGCAACTCCGCGGCAGCGAAAACGCGAGGCGACCCGGATCTCGTGGCCGCGTGACTCCAGGAAACGAACCAGCCCGGATGCAATGGTCAGATCACCCGAGGGATGCGGATGGCCCAGGGGCTTCATGGGGGCATAGAAAAACAGTTTCATGGCAAGGCCGGGCTCGTCCGCTACCAATCCTGCAGATCAAAGGGCTCCAGATGGTAATAGAGCTTGGAAGTGTCCGGGACAGCTACTTCCAGGCTGTTTTCCGGAAGCATGCGCACGAAGGTGGTGGCATAGTAGGAAAACCAGACTCCCACCTGATTCCCGGCGCCGTCCATGACGGCCAGCCCCGCGGGCGGGAGGGTCTGGCCTTCGTTCAACATGAGGTTGATCCAGGACTTCAGGCGGGCGGGGGTAAGGTCCACCGGTTTCCACAGGGAGGACTTGAGGGTGTATTTCTTGTCCACGCCCAGGATGGCGTTGGGCACTGCGTCCGTACCGGAAAAGTAGTAGTTGTACGCCGGGTTCACCTGATAGGACTCGAACATGTCGGCGGTGGCGTCGTCTGGAACGAACGTGCCGTAATTCTTGAACAATCCTGCACAACCCGCAAACAGGAGCGGGAGCAGGAGCAGGACGATGGATCTCAGGGAGCGGGGCATGAATAGCATCCTCCGGGGTCTGCCGCAGATTGTTGTTGGCCTGCGCGCGGAAACCAGGGTTCTTCCCGCGCAGTCAGGCATCGTCCCTCACCGGCCGCTCAGGCCTCACAACGACTTGCTGGAACGTTGCCAGCTTGGCGCGGCAAGAGGCTTGAAAAACGAAGGGTCGTTCAGAATGGAGAACGGCTCCTTGCGGTTGTCGTCGAAGGTATTGATATTGGGGATGTTCACCACCACGGTGTTCCCCTCCACGCGGACCACGGTATTCCACGCCGGCGAGTACCATATCCCTATGCGCTTGCCCTGATTGTCCGTCACGTCCGCGCCCCGGTACCGGATGGATGTCCCGTATCCCCTGGTGATCCATTGCATCCATGACGCCATCTTGGCGGGGGTGAGGTCCACGGGCTTCCAGGTATGGGTGTCCAGCGTGTAGCCATCCGCGATCCCCAAGATGGCGTTGGGCGCGTCATCCGGGCCGGAGTAGTAGTAGGAGTAGCCCGACGGAGGGCTGCCGGACTCCAGGTCACGGCCCACCTGCTCGTTGGGGACGAGCCTTCCGTAGCTGGAAAACGCACCCGCACAACCAAATATCGCCAGGCAGAGCGCCACTACGATACTGATCTTAACCGCACCGACGTTCATGGCATGTCTCCTTCGTCATTGACGCGCTCTCCCCGCCTGTCCGGCAAGGGCCATCTCGACAGTAGTTTGTTTTATTATTATACTTTACCCGGATTTGGCAAGCTGCACCGTAACCCTTGATCCTCGGGGAGGACACAATGAGCGTCAGGAGGCTGATCGTACCCCTTTTGCTGGCGGCCTTTTTCTTCACGGGAGCGGCTTGGGCGGGCCCGGGCGATTATCCCGGCTGGGAACCCGGCGGCGCGTATGACAAGAACTACAGGGTGAGCGAGTTCGACTCCTTCAAGGGCACCATCGCCTCGGTCGTGGAGATCACGCCTCTGCCCGGCATGGCCCCGGGCCTGGGCATTCTGGTCGTCGAACGCGGATCGGACGAGAAGACCTTGGTGCATCTGGGCCCCAAGGGCTTCTTCAATGAAAAGACGCTGGGGCTCAACAAGGGCGACGCCGTGAAGGTAAAGGGGGTCTGGGCGGAGATCGGCGGAAAGGACATCTTCATGGCGTCCAAGGTGAAGCGTTCGGAGTATGATGAGGTGAAGGTCCGGCGCTCCCGGGACGGTTACCCCTTCTGGGCCATGACCGCCGAGGAGCTGAAAAAGGAACAGGAGGAAAAGTAAGGCCTGCTTTGCCGCAGGAGCTACGAATGGTTTCCGGAAAACCCGGTGCAGGAGCCTGGGGCGACGCCTGCTGAACCCGACTAGGGATCCAACAATATCAATTCATTGAACTGGGATTGGCGGATGACAGAATGTCTCCGCGTGTTCTCTTCCCTGGTTGGGTTTGATCTTTCGGAAGGAGAGAGCGTCGGTTGCCGTTGAGCAAGGGAGTTCGCGGACTAAAAAAATAAAAAGGACCGGCCGAACGGCCGGTCCTTTTTTTCAGCAAACGCGACTGCTAGTTGTGGGCGGCGATACGGATCTGGGCCAGACCCCCGCCTATCGGCGTGCCAACATCCAGGACCAGGCTGTTGACGCGCAGCTCGCCCAGGGAGGGCGTGGTGCTGGTGGCAGAGCTGCCGAGGATGATGTCCGCGACAGTCAGGTTGCCTTCCAGCAGCGGGATGGTGGTCGGCTTGGTCCACAGGAAGTAGGTGGTGGTCGTGTTGCCGCCTACGTCGAAAAGACCGCCGATGTGTACGTTGGGAAGATCCACTCCACCGAGAATCGCCCATCCAGCCGTGGTGTACGGAGCAAAACCGTTGTCATCGCCCCACGCAACCGTGTTGGCGACTACATTCAGGGCGGTGATCTGCAAGGTGACGCCCGTCTGGCCCTGGACTTCGCCCAGTTCCTTCTGGGACACTGCAGACATGCCCGCCATGACAACGGCCGGGACCATCACCAGAGCGGCCGCAATGAGAAACCATTTCTTCATCGGGCTCTCCTAAAATGCCAGTTTTCCGGCAAAAAGAGTAAAAGCGTCGTTTCGGTTAGCGGGACGCTCCCGCAAACCGTTTCCGGCCTCCTGCTCCGGCTTGCCGCAAAGCCACTCGGATCGGTTTCGTAGTGCCAGTACGCAACCGGAATGGCATTGCCCGCAAATAGGGCTTTGGCCGAAACCTACAGGAACTTCGGGGTGATCCAGCTGACACTGGCATCCTATCGAAAGGCAAGGTGGGATGTCAAGAGGTTTCCCGAAGAACGAAAATATTTTTTTCTATTTCAGCAAGATGAATTGAACACCTTGTCTATTCCGGCCGGATCCGCCCGGTCCTTCGAGAGTTTTCCCGCCACGCCCTTTCCGCCCGCCATATGCGGCTGAGGCCTCTTCCGCGTAAACGGCCGACAAAAACCTGTTGACAGGAAGTCGCACGATTTATTATGAAGGCACTCTTTCCGGGCAGCACGCCCGCGTGGTCCCATCGTCTAGCGGCCTAGGACATCGCCCTCTCACGGCGGAGACAGGGGTTCGATTCCCCTTGGGACTACCAACCACCTCCGACTCCCGATGCATTCGTTTTCCGTTCCAAACGCCACGCCCGGCGCTTCGGTTTCTTGCGCCCCAACCCCGCTTGCTCCCCTCGGCCTCCTCGGGAACGCCCCCCCGGGGGACCGGGCTTGCCTCCTATGCCGCCGAGTCCTTGCAGACGAAGTCGCCCCGTGGTAAAAAGTCCAATTCCCTATCGAGGCAGGAGCCATGGCAACCACCTACTGGCCCGACGAGTATGTGCAAAAAAGGGTGACGGCCCAGGAGGCCATTTCCCGCATCAAGCCGGGACAACGAGTCTTCATCGGCTCGTCCTGCGGTGAGCCCCAGCACCTGGTCAAGGAACTGGCCGCGCAACGGCGCAGGCTTACCGACATCGAGGTGGTGCGACTCCTGTCGCTGGAGAGCGCGCCACTGACCCTCATTTCCCAGGATGACCCCGATTCCGATCCCTTTGCCGTGCGCTCCTTCTACCTGGGCTCGGGAATGCCCCGGAGGCTGGCGGCCAGCCGCCGCTTCCACACTCCCATCAACCTCTCCGCGGTACCGCTCCTCTTTTCCACCCGGCGCATACCGCTCCACGTGGCCCTGATCCAGACCACTCCGCCCGACGACTTCGGGTGGATGAGCCTGGGGGTTTCGGTGGATGTCACCAAAGCCGCGGCCGCGGCCGCAGACCTGGTCATCGCCCAGGTGAACCCCCGCATGCCTCGCGTCCTTGGCCAGGGCTTCGTCCACGCAAACGACGTGGACCTCATGGTGGAGCACGAGGAGGAGCTTCTCTCCGTGGGCCCGCCCCCCGACTTTCCCGTGGCCCACATGATCGGGTACCACGTGGCGAGCCTCATGGACGACGGGTCCACCATGCAGATCAGCCTGGGCGCCACCAACGAGTCCATCATGTCCGCCTGCGCCCAGAAAAACGACCTGGGAGTCCACGCCCAGTTCCTCACCGACTCCATCATGGCCCTGGTGGCCCGCGGTGTCATCACCAACCGGCGCAAGGGCCTGAACCAGGGCAAACTGGTGGCGTCCTCGGCCATCGGCTCCGTGAACCTTTACGAGTTCGTGAACGACAACCCCGCCATCGAGTTCCACCCGTCCGACTATGTGAACGACCCGGCGGTGATCGCGCGCCACAACCGCATGTTCTCGGCGCAAGTAGCCGAAACTATAGATCTTACAGGCCAGGTAGCCGCCGACGCCCTGGCTTACAACCACTACTCCGGGGTCACGGGCATCTGCGACTTTGTGCGGGGCGCGGCCATGAGCAAGGAGGGGAAGGCGGTCATCATGCTGCCGGCCACCAGCCTGGACGGATCCCGCAGCCGCATCGTGGACATGCTCACCGAAACCCCCGTGGTGGTTGCCCGGGGGGACGTGCACTACGTGGTCACCGAGTACGGGGCCGTGAACCTGTTCGGAAAAAACCTGGAGGAACGGGCTCTGGCGCTCATCTCCATCGCCCACCCCAGCTTCCGGGACGAACTGTTCGAAAAGGCCAAGGACCAGGGGCTCATCGCACGCAAGCGCTCGCCCTCGGAAACCATCCACGGGGTCTACCCCGCCTTCTACCGCAGGCAGGAAAGCATCTCCGGCGAAAGGGTCCTGTTCCGGCCCGTAAAGCCCACCGACGGCCGGCTCATCCAGGAGCACCTTTACGGCCTGGACCGCAAGGACGTCATCGCGCGCTTCCTCCACAGCAAGGCCCGCTTCGGCGCGGACGAGGTGGAGGGCCTGTTCGGAGGGGACTACTCCAAGGATTTCACAGTGGTGGCCGTGGTGGGGGAGCTGGGCTTCGAGAAGGTCATCGCCATCGGCGGGTACCTGGCCGACCCGGCCCGCAACATGGCGGAGGTTTCGTTTTCCGTGGACCGGGACTGGCAGGGAAAAGGCCTGGGCAAGATCCTCATGGACATGGTGGCCGGGCGCGCCCGCGATTCGGGCCTGGCCGGGCTCTTCGCCTACACCGCCCCCTCCAACCGGGCCATGATCCGGCTCTTTTTCTCGCTGCCCTACAAGATCAAGACCGAGTTCGACCGGGACATGCTCACCATGAGCCTGCGATTCAACCAGCCCGCAGAGCCCAAGCCCTCGGAATGCCGCCTGTGAAGACGGTTCCCCTAAGCAATCTTAAAAATGAAAAAAAGGATTTTGCAGGAGAGGGGAAAAAGCCCTCTTTTTCAAAAGGGGTTTGTCCCCTTCTCCCGCATTCCCTCCCCCTTTTCCTCGAAAATTGTTAACGCGTATCCCACGGACGGCACATCTAAAAGCACCGCCTGTGCTAGCGGTGAACAGGCTTGAGATCAATTCTACAAACGTTTCATGAAAAAGACTCGATCTGCTCGTTTTCGTAGATCGTCATGCCGGGAAGGTCTCGGGACGCCAGGGCGGCCATTGCACGGGCAATGGTTTCCGCCTGGATGGCCTTGTAACGCTTCGGGATCAGGAAGGACAGGCGCTGGGACAGGGACTTGGCCATCTCCTCGCCGGGACGGTCTTCCTCCCGGTCGCCCAGGATGAGGGAAGGCCGAAGGATGGCCAGGCTCGGATAACCCAGCTGCGAAAGCGCTTCCTCCAGCTCGCCCTTGACCCGCGAATAGAAGATCAGGCTCTTTTTTCCGGCTCCTCCGGCCGAGATCACCACAAGCTTTTGCGCCCCGTTCTCCCGGCAGAGCCGGGCGGCTTCCAGGGCATACCCGTAATCCACCTTGTAGAAGGCCTCTTTCGAACCGGCCTTGTTCATGGTGGTCCCCAGGGCGATGAACACGTGGTCCGCTTCAAAGGCATCGCGCCGCTCGCCCATCCGGTCGAAGTCCAGCACCCGGACATCCAGGGCGGGATCGTTGAACCCGGACACCGGGCGCCGCACCGGGAGCATGACCTTCCGGTACCGCCCTTCTTCAAGCAGCCGTCGAACCAGCAGGCCGCCCACCAGCCCCGTCCCTCCCAACACCAGCGCAACCGGCTTGTCCATGCACCCCCTCCTTCAAAACTGGAAGCTCTTCAAAACAAAAAAAAAGATTTTTGCGGGGGAGGGGGGACAAACCCCTTTTGAAAAAGCGGCTTTTCC
>JBFMHL010000050.1:0-28204 GCA_040753055.1 Thermodesulfobacteriota bacterium
TCTTTTCAAAAGGGGTTTTCCCCCCTCCCCCGCAAAACCCTTTCCCTTTTACTTTTTGAGATAGCCTCTCCTTACTCCCGCCAGCCTTGCTCGCCGATGAGCTTTACGAAGCGAACCCCGCCCATGCGGCTTTCGCGAATCCCATGCTCCGAACGCGTCAGCTTGATGAGCTCCTGGAAGTACTGGTCGCCCACCGGGATCACCAAGCGGCCCCCGGGGCCCAGCTGGGCCACCAGCGCCTTGGGGACGGAGGGCGACCCTGCAGTGACCAGCACCGCGTCGAAGGGGGCCTCTTCGGGAAAGCCCAGGGTTCCATCGGAAAGCCTGGTTTCCAGGCTTTCGATGCCCAGTTGCCGGAAAAGCTTCCGGGCGCGTTCGAAAAGGACCGGATTGCGCTCCACGGTGTAGACCCGGCCCGCAATCTCGGAAAGGACGGCCGCCTGGTACCCGGAGCCGGTCCCGATCTCCAGCACGCGGTCGCCGGTGCCCAGGGCGAGCGCCTGGGTCATCTCGGCAACGATGTAAGGCTGGCTGATGGTCTGCCCCTCCCCGATGGGCAGCGGGTAGTCCTCGTAGGCCTGGTCCTCGTTACCCGGACCGGCGAACAGGTGCCGCGGGACCTTGCACATGGCGGCCAGCACCCTCTCGTCCGACACGCCCCGGGCGCGAATCTGGCTCTCCACCATGGCAAGGCGCTTGCGGAGAAAATGCTGGTCTCGTCCGGAACGGTCCAATTTCCTGCTCCCGGAGTATGGTGCAAGGCTTTGTGTTGCAAGATTTATCCGTTCACCAGGCCCGCGTCAAGACAAACCCCGCCCGCCTTGGCGCTCCGGTTTACAGCCCCAAGCCTTTGTGTTAACCAAGAAATCGGGTTTATAGCCGTGCTTTGGAAAGCCATAAAAAGCCCGACTCCAAACGTTGCCCGGCTTGCGGGCAGGCATTATTTTACGCTTGGGTTTCCGGCCCAGGGAGCAAAACGGGGATTCGCCATGAGCTTCGCCGACCGCCTGAAGCAGAAGATGCGCGTGGACAAGCTGGCCAAAATGGCCACGGCATCGCTCTCCGACCAGGCCTCGGGAGGGCGTCTGGACCGCGACTCCATGCGGGAGCTCCTGGCCATGACCCCCTTGCGAAAAACACAAGCCCGGGACCTGGAACTCTGGCTCCGCGATCTTCCGGACGGCAGGAAGGACATCCTGGTCTTGGACAACGAGCTGCCCGTCTACCCCCACACCACGGTGGACCAGGTGCTGATCCTGAAAAGCCCCACGGTCAAGGAGATGGTGCACAACGTCTTCAAGATCCTCTACTACTCCAAGGACACGGTAAAAACCCGTCGGACCGACACCGTCGCCGCCATCCACAAGGAGATCGTGGACGCGATTGATCTCTCCTTCACCATGGCGGACATCGAGGAGATGGCGGACCAGGCGCGGGAGGCGCTCACCGGCCGCAACGTGAAGAACATCCTCTCCTACATGAGCCTCTTCGGATCGCTCCTGGGCTATCACAAGTCGCCCATCCCCCTCTTCGACCCCGCCCTGGTGGAGGTCATGGGGCTGTTCCGGCCCGGCAAGGCCAAGTCCACCATCATGGGCCCGGCGGTCTTCTACCGCAAGGGCGACAACCGGATGATGTGGCTGGAAAAAGCCGTGGACCTCTCGGACGTGGAAAAACGCGAGGCCCTGTCCGCCATCGCGCTGGGCGACGCGCCCGCGGACGCCGAGCAGGACCAGGCCGTGGAACGGCTCGCCGGAGCCGTCATCGCCAAGTTCGGCCTGAGCCCGGGCAAACGCGCCGACGTAAAGGACGGGAAGGCTGTGCTCATGCAATAATGGATCGGAAAGTTTGCGGAAAGGGGGGAGGGGGTGCGGGGAAGGGGGAAAAGCCGCTCTTTTCAAAAGGGGTTTCCCCCCTCCCCCGCAAAAATCTTTTCTTTCTTTTCTTCTTTTTACTAGCTTCCGAAACAGCGGAGAGCATCATGCATTATGACGGAATGATCATCCGGCCTCCCAGCGAGGCCAACAGCATCCTGCTGCAGGTCACCACAGGCTGCTCCCACAACAAGTGCACGTTCTGTGCGGCCTACAAGGACAAGCGTTTTTCCATCAAACCCGACGCCATCATTGACCAGGACATCGAGTTCGCCTCCCAGTATTGCCGCCGCCAGGACCGCTTGTTCCTATGCGACGGGGATGCGTTGATCATCCCCCAGAAGCGGCTGTTGAAGATTTTGGCGCAGGTCCGGGAGAAGCTCCCCTGGATCACCCGCGTGGGCACCTATGCCAATGCCAAGAGCCTTTCCATGAAGACGGACGAGGAGCTGCGCGAGCTGCGGGCGCACGGGCTGGCCATCGCCTACATGGGGCTGGAGTCGGGAGACGACCAGACCCTGGCGGCGGTCCGCAAGAAAGGTACGGCCGCCGAGATCGTGGAGCAGGGAAAGCGCTGCCGCCAGGCGGGCATCATCCTTTCCGTGACCGTGCTCTTGGGGCTGGCCGGCCGGGAACGGAGCCGGGAGCACGCTGTCGCCACCGGCCGCGCGCTCACCGCAATGGACCCCGAGTACGTGGGGGCCCTGGCCCTCATGGTGGTGCCCGGCACCCCGCTCAGCGACCAGATGGAACGTGGCGAGTTCACCATGATTACGCCCGTGGAGATGCTGGCCGAGCTCTATGCCATGATCGAGAACACCAACCTCACCGACGGGTTCTTCGCCGCAAACCATGCGTCCAACTACCTGCCCGTGCGGGCGCGGCTGCCCCAGGACAAGGAAAAGACCCTGCGGCTCATCGCCCAGGCTCTGGACGGAAAGGTGGCCTTGAAGCCCGAGTGGATGCGCGCCCTGTGACGGCAAATGATGGAGGACAGGAGATCGCTGGGTAACCGCCTTTGCAGAATGCCGTTGCGGTGTGATGGAAGGCCGTAAAACAGAGCTTCTCGGCCCGGCCGGGATCGGGAAACAACCGAAGCGCTGTTGGCGCAACAAGCCCGAATCTTCATCGGCCGTCACCTTTCCGGGCTTCGCGGCCCAACACAAGAAGCTTGAAAAAGTGATATAGTATCGGGAGTAGAAAATATTCCTGTGGGCTTTCCTCAAGGCCGAAGGCTTTTCAAGTTGTGAGCCCCCTTGCAGGATCATACGAATAGATTCGGTTGTTGCTCCCCGTACCAACATGGATCATGCAGGCAGGCGCCCATCGCCGCCCGAGCGATGCAATCGAAACCAGGCCTCTTCGCGAACGGCAAAGGACCTCCCATGGACGACGAGAGCAAGAAGGAAACGGCCGCGGCCGGTGAAATCCCGAGCCCGGACGAGCCCCCGCTCCTCTCGGGCCCCGGCACCCCGGAGCCGGAGGACTACTACACCAAGCACCGGTCACTTTCCGGGCATACCGGCCTCGTGCTGGGAAAGGACTTCCTTACCGGCTGCCTGACGCTTACGGTAGGGGCGCTCTTCGTGTTCTTCGCCGCCGTGTTCGCCGGCATCCTGGTGGTGGCCTACAAGGTCACGGTATGGCTGGCCGTGCCCGTGGCGGCCCTGGTGGCCATCGTCCTTCTCACCACTCTTGTGGGCCGGGTCGTGAACTTGATCCGCAAAACGCAGGAAGAAAGAAAACAACGACTGTAAGAATGGAGGCCCGACATGCCGCGCAAGAAGAAATCCGAACCCACCCCCATCGGCGAGCGGCTGCGCAAGGTCCGAGACGAAAAGGGCATGGACCTCGCCCAGTTGGCGAATGAGACGGGCGTTGCCGTCGGATTGCTGGAAAAGATCGAAAAGGGCGAGGTCATGCCGCCCGTGGGGACATTGCTCTCGCTGGCCCGCGCTCTGGAAACCGACTCCGAGGCCCTTCTGACCGAGGACGCGGGCAGTAAAAAGGAGCGGGAGCGCGCCTACTCCCGGCGCACGGCGCACTACGCCTACACCACCCTTTCTCCGGGCGCGCGGCACAAGCACCTGAAAGCCTTCAAGGTGGCCATCGAACCCCGCAGCGACCACTCGGGTGTGGGTTACTGTCACGAGGGCGAGGAGTTCGCCTTCGTGCTCTCGGGCCAGGTGGAGATCACCGTGGGCGAGAACAAGAACCTGCTCTCCGCAGGCGAATCGCTCCACTTCAACTCGGGCATCAACCACAACCTGAGGAACCCCGGCGACAAGCCGGCCGAACTCATCGTAGTGGTCTACACGCCGTAAGCCTGCGGGCGCAAGACGCTCTCGCCCGGCCCGTCATGGAAAGGAACCGACCTTGCCCTTCCGACTGACTCAAGAGCAACGCATGGTCCAGAAGATGGTCCGCGAGTTCGCGCGGGCCGAGCTTTTGCCCACGGCCATGGACCGTGACCAGTCCGGCGAGTTCCCCGCGGAGAACCTCCGCAAGATGGCCGACCTGGGACTGCTGGGCATGATGGCTCCGGCGGATTACGACGGCGCGGGCGCGGACACCGTGTCCTACGTTTTGGCGCTCTCCGAGATCGCCTATGCCTGCGCCGCCACCGCGGTCATCATGAGCGTCCACAACTCCATCGTGGTGGAGTCGCTCCTGCGCTACGGCACCCCGGAGCAGAAGGAGAAGTACCTTCCGCTCCTGTGCCGCGGCGAGATCATCGGCGCATTCGCCATGACCGAGCCCCTGGCCGGCTCCGACCCTGTGCGCCAGGAGACCACCGCCCGCCGCGAGGGCGATACCTATGTGATCAACGGCGCCAAGCGCTTCATCACCTCGGGCAAGAACGCGGGGCTCACCATCGTCACGGCCAAGACCGATCCGTCCAAACGCCACCGGGGCATCTCCGCCTTCCTGGTGCCGCGCGGCACCAAGGGCCTCAGCGTGGGCCGCACCGAACACAAGATGGGCCTGTGCGCCTCCGACACCGTGGACCTCTACTTCGACGACTGCACGGTCCCGGCCCAAAACATCCTGGGCGGCGAGGGAAGCGGCTTTGCCGTGGCCATGTCGGGCCTCGACTGCGGCCGCATCGGCATCGCGGCCCAAAGCGTGGGCGTGGCCCAGGCCGCGCTCGACGCCTCCGTCAAATGGTCCAAGACCCGCGAGCAGTTCGGCAAGCCCATCGGCCAGCACCAGGGCGTGGCATTCCTGCTGGCCGACATGGCCACCGAACTGGAAGCCGCGCGCCTGCTCACGCTTTCCGCCGCCGACAAGAAGGACCGCAAGGAGAACTTCACCCTGGCCGCCTCCATGGCCAAACTCTTCGCTTCGGAAATGGTCAACCGCGTCTGCGGAAACGCCATCCAGGTCCACGGCGGATACGGCTACACCAAAGACTACAGCGTGGAGAAGTACTACCGCGACGCCCGCGTCTTCACCATCTACGAAGGCACCAGCCAGATCCAAAGGATCGTCATCTCCCGTCATCTGATCTCGTAACGGCGAGTATAAGATGGCAGCAGAAACCTTGGAGGAACCCTTTCTTTCGTGGAGAAAGAAAGGGTTTCCCCAAACCCCCTCCCCCCAAAAGCCCTAGTATGGACGCGCCAAGGCCTGGAAATAACAACGGCTTTCAGGACAAAGAATGGCGGGCGGCAATTTTGATGGATACCAGCGCTTGGCTTGGTGCCCATCAATAGGTTTTTGTCGTCATTGCTGTCTGGTCTGATCTTCGCGGGCGCTTGGTGCTCTGATGATTTCGACAGGCGCAATCCGACAGGAATTATAACAATCGCTCCAATCCATCGCATCACGGAGTTTTGCAAAGGCTTGCTCGCGAGTTGGATCTAACGCAATAACGCTGAAAATTCGAATGGTTGTCTCCACACCGGAGCATGTGCGGTTGCCGACTGCGCCATGCGGCCGGCCCCGACCTCTGCGCCCTTCCTCTCCTCCGGATCACGAAAAATCATTCCCGCCGCTTGCGCTTCGGCCAAATATTGGCTATCTCCGGCCAGTGGTCAAAAACTGTCCGCCCGCTCCGGATTTCGGCCCGGGCGACATCGAATTTTTTCAACCACCCGGAAAGGAACGGAAAAATGGCGCTTGTTGACTTCACTTTGGAAGGCCACGTGGCCGTCATGACCATGAACTCCGGCGAGAACCGCTTGAACCCCTCCTTCCTCGCCGCCTTCACCTCCGCCCTGGACGAGATCGAGCAGAAAACCGGGGCCACCGTCATCGTGGTGCGCTCCGCCCATGAAAAGATCTGGTCCAACGGCCTGGACCTGGACTGGCTCATCACCGTGGCCAACCAGCCCGAGGTGGCCAAGCCCTTCTTCCTGGACCTCATGGCCTACTACAAGCGCATCCTCATGAGCCCCTGCCTCACCATCGCGTGCATCAACGGCCACGCCTTCGCCGGCGGCGCCATCGGCGCCTGCGCCTACGACTTTCGGTTCATGCGCACGGACCGCGGCTTTTTTTGCTTCCCGGAAGTGGACATCAACATCCCCTTCCTGCCCGGCATGATGGCGCTTCTGAAAACCGCCATGCCCCCTGCGACGCTCAACGACCTGGCCCTCACCGGCAAGCGCCTGACCGCAGACCAGGCCGTGGCCGCCGGCCTCGTCATGAGCGCCGCCCCCAATGAGGAACTCATGAACCTGGTGATGAACTTCGCCAAGGCCCAGAACAAGAAGCGCGCAACGGTCAAGGGCATCAAGAACACCCTCTACGCCGAAGCCGTCCACATCATGGACACCGAGGACACGCCCATCATCGAGTCGGGAAGGTTGTACGTCTAAGGGCAGAAGCTGCGGACCGGGCAAGAGCTATTAAGCACCCCCGAAGCTCGGGCGTCGTACGGGGGCCGAAGCTTTCGAAATACAAAACGGGAGCGGGCCCGGCATGTTTCGCCGGCACCGCTCCCGTTTTTCGTTTCCATCCGCCGGAAACCGGCGGCTATCTTCCCGCCCCACCGCCTACTTGAAGATATCCTTGAGATCTTCCACCTGTACGTCGTTCATGAGCAGGGGCTCGCGCTCCCACGGGGCCAGGAGCTTCGCGTCAATGTCCACCTGCTTCCACTTGTCATGTCCGGATTTCTTCCAGGTTTCGATGTTGTCCCGCACCACCTTGATGAGCTGGGAAATCTGCTGGTCTTTGGGATTCGCGCGCACCTCGCTGGCGTTGTATTGAGGATCGAAGCGGATCATGTAGGCCTTCACCGCCAAGGTCGGGATCTGCGAAGACATCCACGAGTAATCGGAGGGCCCGAGGGTGGACTGGGTATAGTAGGCGCTCAAGAGCTTGGAATCGTCCACCGGCAGCATGTGGACCTTCTGCAACAGCTTGCACTGCTTGGGGTCCTGGGCCATCTTCTCCAGCTTCGTGAAAAGCGGGGTGGGCCTCCCCCCCACATAGACCATGGCGTCGGCGCGGCCGGTGAGAACCGCGATGACGGCGTCGTCGGGGTCCATGTCGGTAATCTTGTTCACGGTCGGGATGGCCAACTGAAAGATGATGTTGGAAACCGTTAGCCAGGAGCCGGATCTCTGGCTTCCGGTCACGATCCTCTTGCCCTTGAAATCGGAGATGCTCTGGATTTTGTTGTTGGCCAGGATCTGAACTTCCTCGTTGTAGAGAGGAAAAATCACCTTGAACTCGCGGGCAGCGTTCTTCTCTGTCTGCAAGAGGAAGCCCAGCACATCGGACTGGACGAAGGCCACGTCCGCCTTGCCGGTTTTTAAGAGCTTGATGTTCTCCATGGAACCCGCGGTGTTCAGGACCTCAATGTCCAGGCCCTGCCCCTTGGCTGCGGCCGCGATTTCCTTGGCAAAGGCGCAGTAGGTGCCGTTGGGCCCTCCCGTGGCGACGCGCAAGGGCTCGGCAGCCGAAGCCCCGGAGGCGAAGACCAAGGCAAAAGCAAGAAAGGTCAACAGCCCCACGCGAAAGGTTTTGGAATTCATGGTTTTTTCTCTCTTTGGTCTGTAGGGATCGTATAGTAAAAAGGTTTTACTGGTCCAAACCTATGCTAAATGGCTCTATTCCTGTCAATTTGCTCGCACTCTGCATCATCTCGGAAGATAGAGGCTTCTGCAAGCCCTGGTAGAAAGCCATACCGTGGGCCTGGGCGGAGAAGTCAAATCCAAAGGGTCGGGCATGCGATTTTGAAGGTGCGGCGATAAAAGAGATTTTTCGGGCAGGAGTCGCTGGAGCGGCAAGACCGCAAGGCGGGAGCGGACCTCCGGCTTTCCTGGCTGCTCGGGGGAATGGCCCATTCCCTTCACGGTTTCGTAACGGGCGCAAAGAGAAGGATTATAGGCAATCATCCTGGAAAAAGAAGAGCCGCTGCTTGCTCTACACCGGGGGTCAACATCCTGAGCGCTCCAACCTGGGCCGCCGTATCAATAGAAGGAGAGAATCAAATAGTATTGCCGGAATTTCGCGGGTATACATAAACAGCCAGCGCAGGAGTCCGGTGGAAGGAAGTCCACTGGGCACGTACCCGGCAAACGCTTTAATGCCAAGAAGTTGGAAAAGAAATGAACATCGAAGTTGGTGATATCTATCGGAAACAACCATAACCGGCGTCGGGAGTTTCTTGGCTTTTATTATCGCCGAACAATTGATTATAGATTCAAGAGTCGAGGTGGATTTTCGCTCGCATATCACGTAGTCATCCGGAACGCCGTTGGAAACAAGCAAATGACGCATTACGTCGGCTTCGGAAGGAGGATGCTTCCCAACGCCTCCGGTTACGATTATTTCCGGGTGCTGTGGATTCTTCATCGTATTCGCGGCATCAACAGCAGCGGAGACCCTTCTCTCCATAGCTTTGCTGGGCCGGCCGCCTTCCCAGACCGCAGCCCCCATTACAACGATGGTACATGGCCCTGCCGAATGGGTATGCGAAGCATTGGCATTATACATTATGGTTTGCTGCCTATGCGATATAGTGAAGGTTTGTTGGTAATACCTATTCTGCGAATTTGAGAAACTATCTCTTTGGTTGCGACCCAATTGGCTATAGTTAGCGCAGTGGCTTTATCAAACGTGAATCGAATACGACCGGTATCTTGTTTCAAACCGACGACAAGCCCGTAAGAGGTATTGTCTCCCAACGGCGGGCGGGCGACTGCGATTACCTCTCCAAGACCGCTTTTCATTAAGTTTAAATTATTAATTTCTTTTTGAATTTTATTTATCTTTAAAATACTTTTCGAGGAATAAAGAAATACCTCGAATTCATCTTCTTGTTCAGACTTGAAATATTTTGCATCCCACTGGTACATCTCCCCACCGCTCGAATGGATAACATAGGAATCAGAGGGGCGTAGTGCTATATATTTTAAGGTCAAGGAATCCTGCGCGATTGCGTCGGCGTCCTTCCTGTATGTAATGTCCACCGAAATATTTTCTTCTCCAGAGTCCAATCCGGCAAAATCCAGATTCTGCAAGGCGAAAGAATAAGAAAATTTTCCATCCCCTGCGATTGGGAAAGGCGCTGGAGGGAAGGCGTCAAAATAAATAGGTATACCGTTTACCTTGATACTGACAATGCAATTGTCGGTTTTCTGAGTGACCGGATCAATTTTGGTGATATTAAATACAGTGTATCCGGTTCCGGATTTTCTCGGCTCGTTTTCCAGAGAATATAATGAAGGTACGCACCATACCACCTCGGATTCTCCACTTTCTTCTGCATAAGCCGATTCTGGCATTATTACGTCAATAATGCTCCCCGTATTGATGTTGCTATAGCAATTGGAAATTTCACCCTTGTCATTTTCATCCAGGCTGCAGACACCCTCGCTGCAATACATTGATGCCGAAACCGTAGAGCGGTTCTTTTGTTTAATTCCTATACACAAACGAGCCGCACGTATATCTGAATACCTTACTTTTGAACTATCTTTTATCTTTGGCAATAAGTCAGCGACATAGTTGCTTTTTGGACTGATAGGGCCAATTTTATGATTGTAATAATTATCCGGTTGAATAGCAGCATATATAATATCAGCACACGGCGGATTCAATTGCATAATTGCAATAGTATCATCAGAAAATATTCCATTCGGAAATGCGTTACGGTCCGTTTCACTTGTAACATATCTAAATTTCAAATCAACAATACACTCGGTACTTGTTTCATTAGCGTTAGGTGAATCGGCATAATATGGATCGACAATGTGATCATTTCTGATGTACGAAAATGTCAGGCTTAAACCGACAGTCACTACAATTACAAATAGACAAGTAGCAACAATCCAAATTAAATAATTTGGCTTTTCTGCATTTTGGTCTATTCTATTTCTTATGAAATGATAGGCAACACAAGGAGTAATACATCCAATCGCCCACTTCCAAAGGCCGCGTACCAAATTAACCATCCACTCGGGGAGGACAGATAGTTGGGGATTTTTTGAAATTATCTCCAACGAAAGCCATGCCATCATTATGGCAAGGGATATACCGCAAACGAGAATAAACACTACGTCCAATATATGCAGAGGCACTTTGGTTTTGGTTGTCATCTCAACCTCCAAATAATTCTCAGGAGGGCGGTGCACCAATTTCAAAAGCACGATCTGCGGATAGCAGGATTAGCCGAACTGCCGCCGCCCTCCATAGAAGCTGTTTCATAACCCCATCTGACGCCCCAGGGCGGCGTTCCGGGCCTTCTCAAAATGCTCACATACAAGCTGTATGCTCCGCTTTTTCGTCGGCCCGCGCCTTGCCCTGAAACGTGATCCGGGGTTATGAAACAGCTTCTAATCTTGTTGCGTTCTGCCAACTCAAGATTATCCCTACCAACATAATATGTTAACCCTCAACTGCCGGGCCGCGCCTTCGCGCCCGCTCCGCACCATCCCGCCGTCCAACGTTTTAGGCTCGTACGGAAAGGAAATTCTCTTTTCCTTTTCTTGCCCCGGCTCTTACGACAGTAGCCTATCCTTATCACAGGAAACAAAAAATGCATACCCTTTTTAGTATTCTTCCAGGGGGATGAAAGCGTGCGCGTCGAAAGGAAAAAAATACAGTCCCTCAGCGTTGAAGAGGCTCCGATTCACAACGGCTGTTTTCTCCCGCACGGGCTTCCCGCTTCACTTCGTTCCCGCGACGTATAGGCTTTCTCTCTTCCGGCTGGTTATCTCTTTTTCGCTCTCGCCTTGGCCGTCCGCCATTTCCAGGACTCGGACATGCGGTGGTAGGCAGCGCGCCAGAGGCTCAAGGGGTGTTTTGTTACACCGGAGGGATAGCCCAGTTCGGCCAGGAGAGGGCCGGCGATCTTGTGGGCCAGGGCCTGGTCGGGCGGGGAAAGCTCGCGCTGCCACTTGAGGGCTTGGTCGAGCATGGGGGATTTGTGCAGGTGGGGGTGGACGTCGGAGGCGAGATCTCCCACCTTGGCGGCCGCCTTTTCCTGGTAGGCGGAGAGCATGGCCGGCTCGAAGTCCAGGCCGAGGAGATCGGTGATGCGGGCGAGCTGGGCCCCGGGATCGGCCACCAGGTCCTCGAAGCGCAGCTCCACGTAGCGGTTGTGCGGGAGCATGCGGAGCATGGACCGGGCCAGGGCGACGTTCTGGGCCCAATAGCGAAGCGCTGACGCGAAGTCCTTGGCGCCCCACCACTGCTTGACGATGGACGAGGCCACATCCCGGCCATCGCGGATGATGTGGACGAATCGGCCCTCCGGGAAGAGCTCGTTCAAAACCCAGAGGTGGCTGATATACTCCGGCGTCTTGTCTCCCCAGACGTCTTTCCCGAAGCTCCGGGCGTAGGCGGTGTAGATCTCGGCGATGGCGCCGGAGAGCGAGCCGCAACGGTCCAGATCCACCTCTTCCGGGCTCACCCGATGCTCCCATTTCTGCAAGTAGGGCTCGGCAAGGATGGCCGCCACGAGGGCGCGGCGGTTCACCTCCTGCATCAGGTCCCCGAAGCGCTCCATGCCGTTATAAAAACGCACGAAGAAGTGGGACTCGAAAGGAATGGCGAGGCGCGAGTGGGCGTCCAGCATGAGAGAAAGGAGCGTGGTGCCGGATCGGTCCACCCCGACCACGAAGATGGGGGCTGTGCGTAAAGACACAAAGATCTCCTGCGGGAAAGAAGGAAACTGTAAAAAGGAAAATTTCCTGGGGAACCCCTCAGCCGGACAGCGGGCCCTATGGCGCTGCCCTATGGGCGGCGGGGAGCTGCGGAAATGATGCGCCTTGTCTTCAGGGCCTGCCCCTCCCGCCTTGGCAATCCCCTTTTCCCCTCCGCCTTTCTATACGGCCTAACGCCCGAAGTATCAAAAAGTTTTGCCTCAAAAGGGGTTTTCCCCCTTCCCCCGCGAAATGCCTTTGATTTTTATTCTTGAGATAGCTTCCAATTTTTTTTCCCGCTGTTCTTTAAAATCAGCTTCGCAATGGCGCGCCAGGGGCGCAGGGACAGAGGGTCGGCGGCCAGGGCGCGGAGGTAAAAAAAGAGCGCCCTATCCCGCCGGCCGTGGCCGGCGTAGCGGAGCCCTTCCCGGCGCATGGTGTCGGATCTGGCGCGGCGGACGACAGAGGGCGGGATGCGGCCCGCGATGGCCGGGTGTTTCAGCGCACGCTGCCGGACCAGCAAGGTGTTGATGAGGCGCAGGTCCTTGTCTTGGGAGAGCTGGGGGTGCCCGGTGCGGTAGCAGGCCACGGGCTCCGGGACGAAGTCGAAATCGAAGAATGCGGCGATGCGAATCCAGAGGTCGAAATCTTCGGCGGTGGTCAGGGATTCGTCGAAGAAGCCGGTGGTTTCGAAGCACTGCTTTTTCACGACGGCCGAGGAGGTGCACACGAAGTTGTAGGAAAAGATCCGGGAAAGAACGTTCCCCCGGAAGCAGTCGGGCTGCTCCTTGGGGATGGGATTCCCGTCGGGGTCCATGTGGGTGCGGAGGCCGTAGACCAGGCCCACGCGGGGAGGGGCAAGGAGGGGTATCTGCCGGGAGAGCTTTCCGGGAAGCCAGAGGTCGTCGGCGTCCAGGAAGGCGACGGCGTCGCCGGTGGCGGCCCGGATGCCGCGGTTGCGAGCCGCGGAAGGGCCTGCGTTGGGTGCGGAGAGTAGGCGGACGCGGGGGTCTGCGAGGAAGGGAGCGAGGGCGTCCTCGATGTTGTCGGTGGAGCCGTCGTCTGAGACGATGATCTCGTGGACGGGGTAGTCCTGGGAAAGAACCGAGGCCAGACAACCCGGAAGGAAGCGGGCGCTGTTGTATGCGGGAATGATGACGGATACTGCCGGATCGGGCATGGGAGGCTCCGCGGGGTCATTGTTTTTTTGGAAGTCCTTTTAGCACTGCCGGGGTGGGAATGGCAAAGGGGTAAAAAACAATGGGAGGGTGCGGGGGGTTTACTGTGTGCCATTTTTCACATACGGTAGAAGGTAACGACGCCTGCCGAGGGGCGGGCGCACGCAGAACGAACCACTTTTTCCGCTAATGGTTTCTCCGTGAAAGGAGGGCTCAAACGCCTGCGGGCAGAGGCCGGAAATGCCGCGGGCAAAGACGAGTCGCAGAAGAAAGGAGCACCCCATGCCCAACAAGCGCATCCTGAAAGCCCTGGAGTACGCTCCCGCGTTCCGGGACATCATGCTTTCCGAAGGCACGCTGGATGAGAAAAAGGGGCGCGTCCGCATGTTTTTGTCCGACATGCTGAACATGACCTTCGAGGACAATCACGTCGTTCCGCCCATGGAATGGATCCTGGTGCGGGACGCCTGCCGCGTATTCCGCAACATGATGGCCAACCGAAGCGAGCGGCTGGCCGGCTTCTCCTTCCTTGCATACATTGACGACCTTCTGCACGGAAGGGAAGGCAAGTACACGCCCAGGCCGTCCACCGGATTTTTGGAGGAGGTGGAGCACCTGATGCGGGCGCTGACGGGAAACTCCCGCCTTTACGCGGAAAAGCCTCCGGCTTTCCTCATGCATGAAGGAAGGAGAGCCGCCCGGATGCGGTCCACCGACCTTTCCCACATGACCAAGAAGGCCCGCGAGTACATGGCCCGCTACGTCAGCGGGCTGGACCCGGAAGCGGTGCGGAGGCGCGTTCGGAACAAGCAGCGCATCCTCAAGCACTTCGCAGCCACGGAGCGGGAGTGGGCCGACTGGAAGTGGCACGCGAAGAACATCATCCGGGGCGTGGAAACCCTGGAGAAGCTGGTGAAACTGACGGACGAGGAGCGCGAGGCGGTCCGATTGGCCAGGCTCCACCGCATTCCCTTCGGCATCACGCCCTACTATCTCTCCCTGATGGACCGGGAGCCGGGCGGTGACAACGACCGGGCGGTGCGGGCCCAGGTGATCCCCAGCCTGCACTATGTGAAGGCCATGGCCGCGGCCAAGGATTGCCGGGAAACGTCCATGGACTTCATGATGGAGCGGGACACCTCGCCCATCGAAGGCATCACGCGCCGCTACCCCATGATTTTGATCTTAAAACCCGTGCTCACCTGCCCCCAGATCTGCGTCTACTGCCAGCGCAACTGGGAGATTGAGGACGTGTACTCCGAGACCGCGGCCCTGGGCGAGGACAAGCTCGCGCAGGCCATCGAGTGGATCGAGAAGACGCCGGAGGTTCTGGAGGTCCTGATCACAGGAGGCGATCCGTTCCTGTTTTCCGACAAGGCGCTGGAGGGCATCCTTGCCCGCCTGGCGAAAATTCCCCACCTGGAGCGCATCCGCATCGGCACCCGAACCCCGGTGACGCTCCCCGCGCGGGTCACCGAGCCGCTGGCCCGCATGATCAAGACTTTCCATGTCCCCGGAAGACGGGAGATGCTCATCGTCACCCACTTCGAGCACCCTTACGAAATCACTCCCGAAGCCATGGAGGCGGTACAGCGGTTCAAACGCAACGGCATATCGGTTTTCAACCAGCTCGTGTTCACGTTCTACAACTCCCGCAAGTTCGAGGCCGCCAGCCTGCGCCACAAGCTCTCCCTGATCGGAGTGCGGCCCTATTACACCTTCAACACCAAAGGCAAGGAGGAGACCGACGACTTCCGGGTCCCCATCGCGAGGATCATCCAGGAATCGGACGAAGAGGCGCGGCTCATGCCCGGCTCGGTGCGGACGGACAAGATCGTGTTCAACGTGCCGCGGCTGGGCAAGAACAACCTGATGGCCACCCAGCATCACGACGTGATCTCCATTCTGCCGGACGGGCGCAGGGTTTACGAGTTCCATCCCTGGGAGAAGAAGCTCTCGCTGGTGGACACCTATGTCTACACGGACGTGGGGATCTACGAGTACCTGCAGCGGCTCAGGGAAAGCGGCGAAAACCCCTGGAACTACCGGACGATCTGGTACTACTATTAAAAAATTCTTACCCAGGGAGGAGGTCGTACTTCCCCGTCCCTCTTTTGAAGAAGCATATCTCCCCGTATAGCTATGCGCCGCGCCCGGGATGCCGGGCGCGGCGACGCCGATCCTCCCGCACCCAAGCACACCCGCCGCCCTCCCTTCGGCTCTCCCCGCTCCGCCGCCCGGGAAAGAAGGATTTCCCTGTGGACCAAAGAGAACGTATTGTTTATAATTCTAATATGTTTTTTCGCCGGATGCCTGGCTGGCAGGGATGTCCGGACCAAAAGCCCCCGCAGGCGGAAGGGCATGTTGGACATGGGTGATGCATGAAGGGATTGTTTGTAACGGTGCTGATCGCGTCCGTGCAATGCCTGGGGATCCTGGGCCCCTGTGCCGATTGCCGGGCCGCCTCCGTCCGTGACATAAAGCCCGGAGAAGATGTTTTCGGCTACATCAACAGGGTCAACGGGTCCTTCGACCAGACCCTCTATAGGAAAATCATCGGCGCCGCCAACGAGTTCAAGGAAGGCGATCAGGCCATCGAGGTTTCGGCCGAGGAGATGCCGGACCGCGAGAACGCGCGGAAGCTCCTGGTCAACACCCGGATCAGGGACATCCACGAGCATCCCCTTCTCGAAGACAGCCTGCAACGCTTCATCTGGGAATCCACCGACCGGGCGGCCTACGAGAAAGTGCAGGGCTGGACCCTGGGACAGCTCAAGGATTTCCTCCTCACCAAGGACGAGCCCGAGATCAAGGGGATCATGGGCGGGCTGGACAGCGATGTCATCGGCTGCGTTCCCAAGCTCATGAGCAACGAAGAGCTCATCTCGGTCTGCGCCAAGATCTTCAACCCGCTTCCGGGGCGGAAGATCGGGGAAAAAGGATACCTGGGCGCCCGGATTCAGCCCAACTCCCCCACCGACGACCCCGACGAGATCGCCTGGCAGATCTTCGACGCCTGGAGCTACGGGGTGGGCGATCTCCTGATCGGCACCAACCCCGTGGACGGCTCCAGGGAGAGCACGGAAAAGATCGAGACCGTGCAGAAGGACATCGTGGACGCATTTCAGCTGAACGGCGTCCTGCCCTGGTGCGTCTTGTCCCACATTGACGTCCAGCGGGAGGTGGACACCGAGAAGCCCGGCCTGGTGGCCTTGATGTTCCAGAGCCTGGCGGGCACGGACAAGGCCAACCAGACCTTCGACATCAGCGTGGAAAAGATGGTCGCCCACGCCAGGTCCCGGAGGGGAAAGAGATACGGCCTCTATTACGAAACCGGCCAGGGAGCGGACTTCACCAACGGGGCCGCGGACGGCGTGGACATGGTCGTTCTGGAGTCCCGCAAGTACGGCTTCGCCCGGGGGCTCAAGCAGGAGCTCGAAAGGGTCCAGCCGGGGGGGGCTTACACCCATTTCAACGACGTGGCCGGCTTCATCGGCCCCGAGGTCTTCCGAAGCCGCGAGCAGCTGGTGCGCTGCTGCCTCGAGGACATCCTCATGGGCAAGCTCCACGGGCTGTGCGCCGGGCTGGACGTTTGCTCCACCTTGCATATGTCGGTGAGCCTGGACGATTTGGACTGGTGCCTGGAAGAGATCATGCCGGCAAACCCCGCCTATCTCATGGCTCTGCCCACAAAAAACGACCCCATGCTGAGCTACCTGACCACCTCCTACCAGGACCACGTGCGCCTGCGGGAGAAGTTCGGCTACAAGGTGGACGACGCCATGCAGGCGTTTTTCCAAAGGATCCGGGTGATTGACGACGCGGGCAAGCCCACCGCCCACTTCGGGGACCCCATATGGGTCTATTACCAGTATCGCCTGGCCAAGGGGGACACCCGCTCCGAGAAGAAGATCATGGCGGAAGGCCAACAAAAGTTCGACGCCATCCACGGCACCTGGCTCAAGACCGGTTACCGCGTGCCGCTCGCCCGGGGGCACGCGGCCAGGCCCTGGGACATGAACCCGGAGCTCGACGCAAAGGTCCGCTTCCTCTATGCGGACGCCAAGAAGGCCGTCTGGTCGGAGCTTACCCCGGAGTTCGTCCAGACCATACCCAACGCGGTCCGGGTGGGTACGGAGTCCAAGAACCGGGAGAACTACATCGTGCGCCAGGATTCCGGCGAAAAGCTGAACCCGGAGGCCGTAAGGACGCTCGCGGACCTGAGGGACTCCTGGAAAGGCAAGGTCCCGGACGTCCAGGTGGTCATCTGCGACGGGCTGAACGCCAACTCCATCATGGCCAGGGGCCATGTTCTCCCCTATCTCGACGAGCTGAAAAAGCAGCTCCGGGCCGCGGGGCTTACGCTGGGCGCGCAGAACATCGTGGTGACGAACGGGCGGGTTCGGGCGGGCTACGCCATCGGCGACATCCTCTTCGGGGATTCCGACCCCAAGGAGCGCAAGGCCATTGTGAACATCATCGGCGAGCGGCCGGGCACGGGGCAGAACGCTTTTTCGGTCTATATCGCCGCGCCCAAGGCCCGGATCTGGGCCGAAAAGAAGTGCAACCACGACATCGTGAAGGTGGTGTCCGGCATTTCCACCATGGCCACCAAGCCGGAAGCCGCGGCCCGGATGACGGTGAAGCTGTTAAATGAGTTGGGGCTCGGGGATTACGGGCGGCTGTGGCCCTAGGAGGGGGAGCTCCGCTTTTCCTAGAGAAGCTCTTTCAAAACCCCGGATCACGTTTCAGGGTAAGGCGCGGGAAAGGCGAAAAAGCGGAGCATACAATTTGTATGTGAGCATTCTGGGAAGGCCCGGAACACCGCCCTGGGGCGTCAGGTGGGGTTATGAAACAGCTTCTAAGAAATGATTCCGAAATCTTGATGCCCTTTTCCGAGGGGCGCCGCGTATCCCATCGGGATGCGGCTTGGGGTAAGTCCCGCAGGCAAGGCGCGTGAACAGGCAAGGGCGGGAGCGTACCCGAGAGTACGTGACCGCCCTCGCTTGTGAAGCGCAACGCAGCATCCGGGCCTCACCCAAAGCCTGCGCCTATAGGTTGAAGGCGTCTCCTAGGGCCCTATTGTATCCCTTGCGGGGCTCGCCCTTGCCGGGGTCCGACGGGCAGTGGCGGGCGATGGCGTAGAGGAGCTTGGCGTGGGCCGGGATGTGGGGGCCCAGCAGGGGCTTGCCGGTGTTCAATAGAGCCACGGAGACGTTACGCCTCCGGTCGGCCCAGCAGAAGCTGTTGATGAAACCCCAGTGGCCGAAGCACTCGCGGGTGAAGGGCCCGAACAGGCCCACGGGGTTGTTTCCCAGCATGAAGCCCGGGCTGTAGCGCATGGGTAAGAACAGCGTGCGGTCAATGGCCTGGGGCCGGGCCTCGATGGTGGCGCGGCGAACGGTGAGGGGGGAGAACACCCGCACCCCGTTCAGCTCGCCGTCGTTCAGCAGGCACTCGAAGAACCGGCAGGCCTCGTCCGCGGTGGAGTAGGCGTTCCCCGCCGGGATGATGGCCGAAAAATAGCGGGAATCGTTGCTGATGCGCACCACATCCGCCCAGGATGCCGAGAGCGCGTGCTTGATATAGGCGGAGATGGGAAACACCACCGGGACGCCGGTGTAGTAGTTGTCCGCCACGTTCTTGGCGTCCTTCTTGGGGACGCCGTAGTTGAAGTAGCGGAAGCCCAGCGGCTTTTGAACATGCTTGCCCAGGAAGGTGCGGATGTCCTTGCCGGTGATCCGCTTGACGATCTCCCCCAGGATGAACCCGCCCGTGATGGCGTGGTAGGCCACCACCCTGCCCTTCTCCGACACGGGGCGGGCGTCGCAGAGCATCTTGGCGCAGGCGTCGAAGTCGTACAGGGTTTCGGGGTCCGTTCCTGCCGGCACGCCCGGGAACCCGGACAGGTGCGAAAGCACGTGGAACACGGTGGTGTCCTGCTTGCCGTGGGCGGAAAACTCCGGCACGTAGGCATCCACCGGGTCGTTTAAGTTCAGGAGCTTTTTCTCCACCAGCAGGTGGATGCACATGGCCGAGATGGCCTTGGACGCGGAAAAGAGGCAGATGGGGGTTTCCGGCGTTGCCGGGACCTTTTTGGCGTCCGGGGCGTCCGTGGGCCCGCCGCCCTTGGCGTAGCCCAGGGCGCGCTTGAGCACCACGCGGCCGTTGCGCCGCAGGCAAAACGAAACCGCCGGGTGCATTCCGGAGCGGAACAGGCCTTCCACCGCCTCCCAGATGGCGTTCTTTCCCTCGGCGGTCATGCCGGCGGCCTTGGGGTCTTCCTCCTCGGCCGGGTCGTAGGAGAGGACGGAGGAAAGGTCCTCGGGAATGGAAACGGACACCAGCATGCGGCTGCCCGCCTTGCGGATGGGGACAAGAGCCTTCTTTCCGGCCTTGGCTATCATCTGCGCGATCCTTTCTATCCACCCGGTGTAAGAGCCTGTTTCGCCTGCTTGCGGCGGCGCTCCGCCCTCAGCCCCCGCCCGTTGCCCGCCTAGCCGGAAGGTTTATTGCCCGATGAGAAACGCGGCCAGGGAGCGAACCTCTTCGGGCAGGGAGGAGAGGGGCCTCCCTGCGAGGGCGTCCAAGGCCAGGTCCGGCTTGGGGCCGACGACCGCGGCGATCTTTTCTTCGGAGATGGTTTCCGTGAATAATTTGTGCACCAGGGGCTCGGCCTTGTTCAAGACGAAAAAGAGCTTCGCGTTGATTTTCCGGGCCATGGCGTCCATGGCCCCGGCCATGAGCAACGACTCCCGGGTGGGGTCCAACACGCCCAGCAACACGTCCGCTTCGGCGTCCACGCCGCGGCCGAAGTGCTCCACACCCGCCTCGGAGTCCACCACCACCACGTCGTTCTCGCCCAGGGCGAGGTTTCCCAGGAGCTTCTTAGCCAGCACGCCCACCATGCAGGCGCAGCCCTCGCCGAAGTCGCGGATCTTGCCCACGGAGACAAGCCGGATGCCGTCTTTTTTCACGGCGCACTCGGCGGGGATATCCGCGGGCGCGATCTTTGCCGAAAAGATGGGGACCGGGCCGGCCAGCGGCCCGGCCTGCTTGAGCTTTTCCCGCACTCCGGGGCGCCCGCCCAGGAAGTCCATGAGCGGCTTTCCCGCCTGCATGCCCAGAAGGAGCCCCAGGCCGAAGTTGGACTCGTCCGCGTCCACTAGAAGAACGTCTTTGCCGGCTTCGGAGAACGCCTCGGCCAGAAGGGCCGCAAGGGTGCTCTTGCCGGAGCCGCCTTTTCCCATGACCATGATCTTCATGCTCTGATCCTTTTCCTGTCGGGCTTGAAATGACGCGCTGAACTCCCAGGCGGGGCGGGACTTGTGCTTGCGCGAGGCCCGCCGATGGTGGCATAGTAATTGTCCGGGGCCGCCTTTTCAAGGAGGAGCCGCGCATTTTTTCAATCGCAAGGCCCGGGTGTATTGCAAAGGGCATTGTTTTATATTAAGGATCGGCGGGTCACCTTCATTCTACCGGCTTTGCTCAGATCATTCGGACGATCTTGTCCGGCCTTCGGCATTTCCAGACCGGGGCGTGCCGCCGAAACTCCACCCGGGAGGCCTTCTTCCGGGTGAAAAAAGTTTTGCCTACAGCAGGAGGAGCTTTTTGATGATGATCAAGACCCAGACGCTCGGCAGGTTGGCCGTAATCTTCCTGTGCGTTGCCGCCGTTGCGGCCGTCGGCTGCTCGGACAAGAAAAAGCCGCCGGTGCCCCTTGCCGAAGTGCCCGTAGACTTCGCGGCTCTGGCTGCCTCGGGCGAGCAGATATACCTCATCGGGCTTGTTTCCGATCCCAAGAACCCGTCCGTCAAACCCCAGTACAACTACATCATGCGGTCCTCCGCCGAGCTTTCGGGCGACAACGTGATCATCAGCGACCGCCTCACGCTTTCCGGCCGCAAGTATCAGACGGCGCTCACCTGCCAGAAGAACTCGCTCTTGTCCCTCATCCGCTCCACCCTTACGGTGACGGAGGGCGGGACCGTGGTGCAGACCGTCAGCGTGACCATTACGGGCGGCTTCGCCGAGCTGGTGGACTCCACCGGCAAGACCTCCAGCATCGATTATCCCAACAACACTCTGACCCAGGCGGCGCTGTTCCGGCTGGTCACCCGGCTGCCCAAAGAAAAGGGCGGCAGCTTCTCCTTCTCCTACTACTCCGACCCCATGAACACCCTGGTGGAAAAGAGCGCCCCCGACAAACCCTTCCTGATCGAGTGCCGCGGACCGGCCACGGCCAAGGTTCTGGATGCCGAGGTCCCCTGCACGCTTTTCGTGCTCACCGGCACCAAGAGGGAGGTTTCCCTCTACGTGGACGACCAGAGCCGCCTGCGCCTGATGGAGACCGATCAGGGAGCCACCCGCATGCAGATGATCACGCCCGAGCAGGCCTCGGAATACGAGAAGTGAGCAAATCCGCCGCCCCAAACCGCTGGACCGCATACCTGGATGCGGCCATGGACGGGGCCTCACAACAGGCTTCCTATGCGCACGCCCTGGGGCTGCCGCCCCTTTCCGGCTGGGAAGCGGGCAAGGTGTACCTGACCTACAAGGTGGCGCCGGAGATGCTGAACCCTGCGGGTTCGCTCTTCGGCGGATACCTGGCGGCCCTGGCGGATCACGCCGTCGCGCTCACCATCATGACCGTGCTGGGCCCCGACGAGATGTTCACCACCTCCGATCTACGCGTCTCCTTTTTCCGCCCGGTTCTGGAAGGCTCCCTCACCATCACGGGCCGCGTCGTCCACCGGGGCCGCAACATGGCCCACGTTGAAGCGGACTTCGTCCGGGCCGACGCAAAGCCGGCCGCGCGCGCCACGGCAACCCAGGTGATTTTCACTCGGTAGTTGCAGGACGAAAAAGCGTTTCCGTCGGTTTTTATATCGCCGGACCAAGAAACAGCGATTCTCGATACCAATTGCGGGGTAACGCAGAAGGAAAGGAAAGATGCTCCCCGCAAGGGAAGAGTAAGCTGCGAGGCCTACCCCGGCCTCCGGACGAGACCGCTTAGGGCTTTTTGACCTTCCGGGAAGGATGCGGGGAGGGAATCTCCGCAAGCTCGCTTTTGAGCGACTTCACCATCTGCTCCAGCTCCTGGTTCTCCCGCGTGAGCCTTTCCAGGCGCAGCCGCGCCCGCAAGAGGCTCTTGATCCTGGCCAACGCCTCCTCCTTGTCGAAGGGCTTTGACAGAAACTCCTTGGCGCCGGACTCCAGGGCCTTGATCCGGGTTTCCCGGTCGTTCTTGGAGGTAAGCACCAGCACGTTGTGTTGCTCCGGTGCAATCGCCTTGATCTGCTCGAGCAGCGTAAAGCCGTCCACAAAAGGCATCAACAAGTCGAGAATCACCAGATCCGGCTTGAAGCTCTGGTACTTCGCCAGAGCCACCCGGGAATCCTGCACGCCGTGGACCGACGTGAATCCGTCTCCCTTCAGGAAGGTGGTCAGCACGCTCACCACGGACGGGTCGTCGTCCACGATCAGGATCTTCGCCTTGGTCAGTTCCTTTTCCTTGGCCATTCCTTACCCCGCTTATCCTTGCACGGCGCCGCCTCACCGGGGCCACGTGTCTGCACCATCAGTGCATTGATAATGCGCTCCGTTCAACCAGTGCCGAGGGGTAGCATAAAATCATCGTAAAACAAACAGGTAAAATACAGGATCCTATCATCTCGCCCTATTTCCCCAAAAAAGAAGCCAGGGTGGAAAGCGAGCGGTCCAGGCGCTCCATGACCCAGCTCACCTGGGACTCCTCCATGACCAACGGAGGCAGGAGCTGGCAGACCTGTTTGTTGTTGTTGGCGTAGACCATCAGGAGATCGTTCTGGTAGGCCGCCAGGGAAAACAGCGGGCCCATGGAGTCGTTTTCGAATACGAGCCCCAGGAAGAGCCCCATGCCGTTTAAACCATTCAGGATGGAGTGCTTGCGGCAGAGCTCGCCGATGCCGTCGGCGAAGAGGCCGGAGAGCCTGTTCACATGGGCGAGAAGCTCCGGAGAGGACGACATGGTCAGCACTTTCTTGGCCACACGGCAGCCCAGCTCGGCCCCTCCGAAGGTGGACACGTGGAGAAAGGGGTCCTCGCGGAACATGCTGCCCAGGCCCTCGCGCATGACCGTGGCGGTGATGGGGTAGAGCCCGCCGGAGAGCCCCTTTCCCAGCACCACCATGTCCGGCGTCACTCCGAAGTGCTCGAAGCAGAACAGCTTGCCGGTGCGGGCAAGGCCCGTCTGGACCTCGTCCAGGATCAGGAGGGCGCCCTTGTCGTCGCAGATCCGGCGCACGGTTTCGAGATACCCGGGAGCCGGCGTCTCCATGCCCAGGGTTGCGGGAATGCTCTCCAAAATCACGGCCGCGGTGTCCGGCCCCACCGCCTGCTCCATGGCCGCGGCGTCGTTGTAGGGCACCTGGACGAAGCCGGGCAGCGCCACTCCGAAAGGAAGGCGGTACTTGGGATCGCCAGCGGCCAGCGCCAGGCCCGTGTGGCCGTGGTAGCCGCCCGAAACGCTCACGATGCCGGACCTTCCCGTGTGGCCCCGCGCCACCTTCAGGGCCAGGTCCACCGCCTCGCCCCCGGACACGCCGAACACGGTGACGGAAAGGTCTCCCGGCATCCGGTCCGCCAGCATCCGGGCCAGCTCGGCCCGCTCCCGGCTCATCAGGTGGCCGTTGCCGATATCCAGCGTCTCCAAGGCCTCCGTTAGGGTCTGCATGATCTCCGGGTTGCGGTGGCCCAGGTTGAACACTCCGCCGTTGCAATGGAGATTGAAGAGCTTCTTCTCTCCGTCCATGTCGTGGAGGAAGCAGCCTTTCCGGAAGCCCAGGACAAAATCCATTCCCGCGGAGAGGTAGAAGTCCGCCTTGCCCGGGGATACGTACTGCCGGAAAAGGTTGATGGCGTCGTTCTTCTTGCTGGTGGCCATTTTTCTCCTCCTCACCTCAGGTTAGGCAAAAGGAATCCCGCAGGAAGAAAAAAGAGCGTGAACGTCCACGTGCTTTTTGAAATGCGCGGCCCAGGCGTCCAGCCTGCGCTCCTGCCCGGCGGGCCCTCCGTCCGCGGGCGCGGAAAGCCCTTCCAGGCCGATGGTGCACAGCCACAGGGTTAAAATCCCCGGCGAGTCGAACAGGCCGTGGAGATAGGTCCCCCGGATCCGGCCGCCGGGCGAGACGCAGCCTTCGAGGCCCTCCGACGGCCCGTTGTTCCGGGCGTTCACGGAGAACCACGGCGAGCCCCCGTCCATGGAGGTTTCCCCCATGTGGATCTCGTAGCCCCTGCCCCTCTCCCTGTCCCAGGAGAAGTCCGTGAGGGTGGTGGTCTTTTCCCCGGCCATCACGGTGACCACGGGGAGGAGGCCCAGGCCTGGGCTTTCCCCCGGCGCCCCTTCCACGCCCCGGGGGTCGCGCACGGCTTGGCCCAGCATCTGGAAACCTCCGCACAGGCCCAGTACATGCCCTCCTCCTTCCGCATAGCGGAGGATCATTTCGGTCCAGCCCGTGGACACGAGCCAGGCCAGGTCTCCGCGTGTGTTCTTGGAGCCCGGCAGGATGACCGCCGCAAAGCGGCCGAGATCCCGGGGCCGTTGCAGGTAGAGGACCGAAAGGCCGGGAACGGCTTGCAAGGCGTCGAAGTCGGTGAAGTTGGAGATGCAGGGCGTCCGGATCACGGCCACGGCCGGTCCCCGGGGCTCCAGCTCCGGCTCCGGGCCCTCGATGGCCACCGCGTCCTCTTCCTCGATGCCCAAGCCCGGAAGATGGGGGAGAACGCCGAAGACCTTCCTGCCGGTCTTCTCCTCGATCCAGGCCACCCCGTCGGCAAAGAGGGAGGATTCTCCTTGAAACCGGTTTATCACAAAACCGGCGATCCTGTCCCGCTCTTCCCGCTCCAGGCAGGCCAGGGTGCCCACGATCTGGGCGAAGACGCCGCCCCGGTCAATGTCCGCCACCAGCAGGACCGGGGCGTCGGCATAGGCGGCCATGGAGAAGTTTACGATGTCGCGGCTCTTTAAATTCACCTCGGCGCAGGACCCGGCCCCTTCCATGATCACCATGTCGTGGCGGTCCCGGAGCCGGTCCAGGGCTCGGGCGGCCTCGCGGAACAAGGCCTCGCGCTTTCCGAACAAAGCGCCGGCGTTCCCCGGTGCCAGAGGCCTGCCCAGGAGCACCACCTGGCATCCGGCAGCAAGCCCCGCGGGTTTCAGCAGCACGGGGTTCATGTCCACATGGGGCGCCACGCGGGCGGCGCGGGCCTGGACCATCTGGGCCCGGCCCATCTCCAGCCCCTCGGGGGTCACCCCGGAGTTGTTGGAGAGGTTCTGGGCTTTGAAGGGCGCCACCCGGACCCCGCGGTCGGACAGCACCCGGCACAGGGCCGCGGCCACCATGCTCTTGCCCACGTCCGACCCCGTTCCCAGGACCGCCAGGCAGCGGGCTTTTTTTAGCATCTCCATTGGTACTCCGGAGCCTGGCCGGCCGCCACGATGGGGTTTTCCAGCGTGCCGACGGGCGGAATCTCCAGGGTCAGCACGTCGCCGGGCTTGACCCAGTGCCCGTTCTCCAGGGCGCAGCAGTTGGGCACGGTGCCGGTGGCCAGGAGCTCGCCCGGATGGATGCGTTCGTCCCGGCTGGCAAAGGCGATGGCTTCCCCCAGGCTGTGGTGCATGCCGCGAAAATCTCCGGAGGCCACCTCCCGGCCGTTGATGAGCACCCGGGCCGTGAGCTTCTCTATATCCGGGATCTCGTCGGCGGTCACCAGCACCCGGGACATGGAGGTCGCGAAGCTCTTGGTCTTCATGGGCCCGAAGCCGCTCTTCATTTCTTTAAGCTGCACGTCCCGGGCCGAGAAATCGTTCACGATGACGAAGCCGCCGACGGCGGCCAGGGCTTCCTCGGGCGTCGCGTTGTAGAGGGGTTTGGCGATAACCGCGCCCAGCTCCAGCTCGTAGTCCAGGACTTGGGAATAGGAGGCGAAGGCAACGGGATGCCCGTCCGGGACGAAGGCCAGGTGGTTCCCCTGGTAGTAGAGAGGCCGCTGATACCACAGGGCATGGGGCTTGAACCGGGGGAAGACCTTGCCGGTGAGCCTTTCGTAGGCCGCGGCCACCCGATAGGCTCCGGGAAAATACTTGCGGGCGAAGCCGCGGGCCGCCTGGACGGCATGCTTTTCAAAGAGCATGAAGTCCCGGAAGGACTCCGGCGCGACGGGGAGAAGCGCTATCTCGGAGGAAAAATCCGGTCCCGTGTTCGCCCGGGAGCAGACCTCCCGGATCCGGTTCCAGGCTTCCGGGCCCGCGGCCAGGACATCGGGCATGCTCCACCAGAGATCGTCCGCACCGGCAACCCCCGCCTTCGCAAGCTCGCCTTCCAGGCCCAGAAGAGGCAGGAAGCCCTTTTCCGTCTCCACGGCCACGGAGTCCATCTCCTCTCCGGTCAGCCAGACGCGTAGAAGTCTCATCTGCGATCCCCCTTTTCTTCCCTTTCCCCGCTGCGGCTTATGCCGTACAATGTGCCTCGGGTTCCCGCCCTTTGATTTAGCAGAATTTTTGCCGGAAAACATCCGGGGAGAAGCTCCCATGACTTGGAAAGCAAAAATCGGCACTGCGATGCTGGCGATCCTGGCCCTGCTTGCGCTGGTCCCCGCCTGCGGAGGGGGCGGCGGCGGCGGATCGTCGGCCTCCGCGTCCGGAACGCCTGCCTGGACCTTTCTCGTCTACATCGCGGGGGACAACAACCTCTCCCCCGCGGCCGTGGCCGACATAAACGAGATGGAGATGGTGGGCTCGACCACCAAGGTCAACGTGGTGGTGCAGGCCGAGCTTTCGGGGCTCTACTCCCCCGACCAGCCCGCCTATCTCACCGACACCACCCTCCGGGGAAAAATCGTGTGGGACGGGAACTGGTACAACATCGGGAGCCCGCTTTTTTCCATCGGCAACCAGGACATGGCCGCGCCCGAGACCCTGCGCGACTTCATCGCCTGGGCCGTGGCCAACTACCCGGCCCAGCACTATGCGCTCACGTTGTGGAGCCACGGCTCGGGCTGGAAGGCGGACCCCTCAACGGGCGGCGTGGTCAAGGGCGTGCTGGACGACGACAGCTCCGGAGGCGTCATGTCCATCCCGGAGCTGGCCCGGGCCATCGCGGACTCCGGCGTCCATTTCGACGTGGTGAACTTCGACGCCTGCCTCATGGCCATGTACGAGGTGGCCTACGAGCTCTCGGGCCTCGCGGGCTTCCTGGTGTTCTCCGAGGAGTCCGAGCCCGGCACCGGCGACCCCTACGACGACATCCTGGCCGCGCTCACCAACGATCCGGGCATGGACGGCCGGGCCCTGGGCCGCGTTATTACGGACTCCTACTATGCCTACTACCTTTCCCGCGGGCGCTACGAGGGGCTCATGTCGGCCGTGGACATGAACGGAATGGACGCCCTGGATGAAAAGATCCGCGCCTTGTGCCACGCGCTTTCCGACAACATGGCCACGGACCGGCCCTTCGTCCAGGCGGCCCGGGACGCCTCCACCCACTACGACTACCAGGAGAACCACGACCTGGGCGATTTCCTGGACAAGCTCCTGGCCAACCCCGGCCTCTCCCCCGAGTCCGCGGCGCGGGCCGGGGAGGTAAAAGCCGCGCTGGCCTCCTTTGTCTACGCGAACCGCATCTACTGCCCCGTGCCCGCGGACGACCGATGGCGCTCCCAGGGGCTGGCCGTCTTCCTCCCCCGCCGGGACCAGGTGACGGACCAGACGCTGGCCCTCTACTCCTCCCTGGCGGTGAACCAGGAAAAGGTGGTGGGGCCCGACTCCTGGTACTTCCTGGTGAACCTGCTGGTGAACGGCGACCAGGGCGGCCCGCTGGCCACCACGGAAGGAAACTTCCTCATCTGGGTTTCGTGGGATACGGACGCGGACGTGGACCTGGTGGTCTGGGAGCCCAACGGCGGCATCGCCGCGCCCTACCTGGGCGCGAGCTCCCAGTACGGCTTCCTGTCTGCGGACTCGGCCGTTTCCGGGGAGAGCGTGGAGTACTACGCGGCCGCGGACATGGTG
>JBFMHL010000051.1:0-7835 GCA_040753055.1 Thermodesulfobacteriota bacterium
AAGTTTCCTCTTTATCTCAAGGAAATGGAGTTCAGATATAACCACCGAAACGAAGATCTTTTCTCTTTACTAGCCAATCTTTTAGTCTCTTTTGTGGCAGTTCCTTTATAATCACCAAACTTTTCGTAGTATGGGCGTTTACAACGGCAAGGCCGCGCCTGTCGGCATAGGACCGCGCCTTTGATGGAAAAGGGCTATCAACGAACCCGAAAAACTTAGCCCATCCCATCCGTCATTCCGGCGCAGGCCTGAATCCAGCAAGCCGGGGCAAAAATCCTGCCATGTATGGGACATGCTTTCCCCTTATTGCCCCACAACTTGAAATGTGGTAGAAACCAGAGACACAAGAACTATTCCAGAAAAGACATATCATAACGACACAGGTTGGGTGGTTCTGAGTGAGGGGAAGGTTCACCCAATAATGAATGACGGGTGGTTGTCACGCCATTGATCGGAAATGAGATGTTATTGGATGGGGAATCATATTGATTACAAATTGATGTTGGGTGAACCCGGCCTGAAGGCCGGAACCACCCAATCTATGCCGCTTTCGGAGGATATCATGGAAGCAATAATTAAGAAAACTTCAGATGTTTTTGGAATAACTAGAGACATTCCTCTCAATTATACAACAAGAGAGTCAGCTGACGCTGCATTAATAGATAATTTAACACGAGATAAACATATAGTGATATATGGGAGTTCAAAACAAGGTAAAACCTGTCTTAGAAAACATTCCCTTGATGATAATGATTATATTACAATTCATTGTTCAAATAAATATGGAATCGGTGATTTAAACGCTTCAATTTTGAAGATGGCTGGATATCAAACAGAGCAATCGTCAACCAAAACTGTTTCAGGGAAAAATAAGATAGTTGCAAAAATAAAAATAGGCCTGTTGGGAGCTCAAGCTGCTGGAGGAGGAGAAGCACAGAATGAAACTACAAATGCTATAACTTCAGCTCCGCTTGAATTGGATCCAGATGATGTGAATGATATTATTATGGCATTGCGCAAAATTAATTTTTCTAAATATATTGTTCTTGAAGACTTCCATTATCTCCCAATTGAAACCCAAAAAGACTTCGCTGTTGCATTAAAAGCGTTTCATGAGGCTTCATCATTATGTTTCATTATAATTGGAGTTTGGTTGGAAGAAAATAGATTAACTGTTTATAACGGAGATTTAACAGGTCGTCTGATTGCCATAGACGCAGATAAATGGAGCAAAATTGAACTAAAACAAGTTATAATGACAGGTGAAACACTTCTTAATATTAAATTTAGTGATCAATTTCGAGATGAATTATTAGCAAATTGTTTCGATAGCGTCCATATCGTTCAGGAAGCATGCTATAGATGTTGCATATCTGGAGGAATTCATTCTACAAGAAGGCAAATGGAAACAATTGGAATTGAAATTCATGCAAAAGATGTTATTAGGGATATTGTAAATCAAAATACTGGACGTTATCATTCATTTTTAGCACAATTCGCTGATGGTTTTCAAGACACAAGTCTACAAATGTATAAATGGCTATTATATCCTGTTATCACTTCTGAAACTAGTGAATTAACAAAAGGTTTAAGATGGTCCTATATGAGAAGCAAGTTGCGCGATCACCATCCAGAAGGAGCCAGTTTAAACCCTGGAAATATAACACAGTCACTTCAAGCAAGTGCTGCACTACAAGTCAAAAAAGAGATCAAGCCAATAATTCTGGATTATGATCAGACAAATCAAAGATTGCGTGTGGTTGATAGAAGCTTCTTAATCTGGCTCGACCATCAAAACAGGAATGATATTTTAAGTTTGATTGACTTACCTATAGATTGACTGTGAAGCCGGGTAGCGACTGTTATCCTCGTCATGGAAAGCCGGGTAGGTTGGGTGGTTCCGAACGTAGCGAGGATTCACCCAACATTTCTTATGGAACCATTGCCGCATCAACCATAGAAGCTGTTTCGAACTTACCTCAAAAGAATTTTTCTATGGAGAGTATTTAATTTTTCAATACTATTTGCTTTCCCAGAGAAAACGATTTTTTCAGTAATTGTGGGCCGCAAGCCTCGGATGCCCGGCCGGTGGAGCTGGTTCAAAAAGTTTTGAGGAAAGGGGGAGAGGGGGTGCGGGGGAGGGGGGAAAAGCCATCTTGTTCACAAGGGGTTTTCCCCCCTCCCCCGCAAAATGGCGTTCGATATTGTTTTTGAGATAGCCTATAGTGGACCGCGTTCCAAACGCGTTGGCCTCATTCGGCTCCGAGCCCCATGAAGATACTGCTTCTCCAGCCCCCCATCGAAGACTATTACGAAACGGCCCTGCGGGCGCTACCTCTCGGGCTTTGCTACCTGAAGGCGGCGTTGGAGAAAAACGTTCCGGGCGTAATGGCGAGGGTGCGCGACCTGCGCTCGGGCTTGGGCAAAAGGCCCGCGACCCTTCCGCCCGAGCTTTCCTACCTTGCCGACTACTACGGCGTTTCCGACTCCTCTCCCTTCTGCACCTTCTCCCGCTATCAACGCTTCGGGGCGGCCCGCATCCAGACAATGAAGCTCATCCAAAAAGAAAAGCCGGACCTGGTGGGGGTCTCCTCCTTGTTCTCCCCCTACTTCCGGGAAGCCCTGGAGGTGGCCCGGGCGGCCAAGGACGCCTGCAGGTGCAAGGTGGTGATGGGCGGAGCCCATGCGTCGGCCGCGCCGCAATCGCTTCTGGCCGACGGGGCGGTGGACTTCGTGGTGGAGGGCGAGGGCGAGCGGCCTCTGGTTCGGCTGGTGCAGGCCTTGCACGCGGGGAATGGGTTCGAGGGAGTGCCCAACCTCTGGTTCCGCACGCCGGACGGTGACGCATTTACGGGAAGGCAGGAGAACTTCGCCTTTGCCGATCTCCCCGCAGCGGACCTGTCGGACCTGGCCGTCGGGGCCTACCGCCTGGGCAAGCGGCCTCTGTGCTTTGTGCAGGCAAGCCGGGGATGCCCCTTGGGCTGCACCTTCTGCACGGCGGCATCCGTGTTCGGAAAAACCTGGCGCAAGCGGCCCGTGGAGGCCGTGGCCGCCGAGGTGGGGCACAGGATCGCCCGGGGCTACGGCGCGGTGGACTTCGAGGACGACAACCTGAACCTGGACCCGGAGTATTTCACCGCGCTCCTTTCGGAGCTTACGAAACGGTTCTCCGGCTCGGGGGTATTGTTTCTGGCCATGAACGGGCTCTCGGCCGCCGGGCTGGATGCCTCGCTTCTCTCGCTCATGAAGAGGGCGGGCTTTTCTTCCGTGAACCTTCCCCTGGTGACGGCGGATGCGGGCACCCGGCAAAAAATCCGGCGTCCCTTCTCCGTTTCCGAGTTTTCCGCCACTTCGGATAAAGCGTTCGAGCTGGGCCTTTCGGTGACGGCCTACCAGATCATCGGGCTGCCGGGGGAGACACTTTCAAGCATGCTGGACACCATGGCGCTGCTAAGCTCGCTGCCGGTGCTGCTGGGGCTTTCGGTCTTCTACCTGGCGCCGGGTTGCGCCATGGCCGGGGAGGGTCTTCGCGATGCGGATTTTGCTCGGGCGCGTTCCACGGCACTGGGGCCGGACCCCTTGCTGCGCGATACCCTCTACACGCTGTTCATCTGCGGGCGGATCATCAACTTCATCAAGAGCCTGGATGCGGGAAGGAGCCGGATTTCCTTGGGCGATGCCCTGGCCGCTGCCCTTTGCCGGGGCCCGCGCAAGAAGATGGGGGCGGAGATCCTTCGTTCGCTCCTGGACGGCAAGGGGCTGTTCGCCCAGACTCCGCAAGGGTTGGTTCCTCTTCCCCGCTTCCAGACAGCGCTTTTTTTTAATCTGCTTGCCCGAACGCCCGAGATCACGACCTTGTCCGGGGGCAAGGTTCGATCCGACGTATAGTCCCCGCCAGAACGACCATTTCCCTGAAGATCGTACTCTATTTTCTTTCCTTAGTGCCGGCGGTTGCGTCCTCATGGATGACAACGTAGCGTCGCATTCAATCATCCCGCCTGGAACACCCCGCTCTTGCCTCCGGACTTATGCGCCAGCCGGATGTCGGTGATGCGCATGGTCTTGTCCACGGCTTTCAGCATGTCGTAGACCGTGAGGGCCGCCACCGACACGGCGCAGAGGGCCTCCATCTCCACGCCCGTCTGGCCCGTGGTCTTCACCGCCGCCTCGATGTCCACGGCGTTGTCGTCCGGGTCCGGGAAGAAGTCCAGGGCCACGTGGGTGAGCATGAGGGGATGGCAGAGGGGGATCATCTCGGCGGTTTTCTTGGCGGCCATGATGCCGGCCAGGCGCGCGCACTCCAGGATGTTTCCCTTGGCCGAGCGGTTTTCGGAGAGCTGGGCGAAGGCCGCCGGGGACATGGCCACCCGGCCCCGGGCCACGGCCACCCGTTGAGTGGGGGCTTTTCCGGTCACGTCCACCATGCTGAGACGCCCGTCCTCGTCCACGTGGCTGAGCTTTTCCTGGTCCATGCGTTCTCCTAAATCCTCCCCGGTCCCCCGCAGCCTGCCCCGTCGAAGGCCGGGGCCAAAGGGGGGAGGTTTCGGCCTGCCCGCCCCGGAAGCGGGTCCGTATTCTGCGGTCCGGCATAGATGGATATTTTGATAAACCTTGCGAAAGCGGATAAGAGCCTTTTGTTCTTGTGTTCTTAGCAGAAAAATCCCTCCAGCTGCAACCAACCGAAATTTTTCCATCTACTCACGTTTTCCAATGTACTGCCAGGCAGGCCCCATTTTACGAAAAGTTTTGCGGAAAAGGAGGGAGGGGGTGTGGGGGAGGAGGGAAAAAGCCGCTCTTTTCAAAAGGGGTTTGTCCCCCCTCCCCCATAAATCTTCTTTATTTTTTGCGCCTTTGCTTTTGCCTTTATCTTTTTGCAGTTCGCCGTTCTTCAGAGCATGGACACGGGGTCCACGTCCAGGGTGAGGGACGTGTCGCGGGTCGCGGGGAGCTTGGGGAGGTTGTCGGAGAGCGCGGCCAGGAAGGTGCGGAAGGCCTTTCCGGGGCTGCCTTTGCATAGGATCTGGAAGCGGCTCTGGCCCGCGATGCGGGCGATGGGGGAGCGGGCCGGGCCCAGGACGGTGACGGGGTCGGTGGCCAAGGCGGAGGCCAGTTCGCGGCAAAGGGCGGCGGCGGCATAGGCGGTTTTTTCGGTAGCCACGGGGTCTTCACCCTGGATGCGGAGCTGGGCCAGGCGCGAGAAGGGAGGGTAAACGAGCGCCTGGCGGACTTTGAGCTCCCGGTTGTAGAAGCCTTCCAGGTCGGACTCTCGGGCGGCTGTGATGCAGAAGTGGCCGGGGTTGAAGGTCTGCAGCACCACCTTGCCGGGGGACTGGCCGCGCCCCGCGCGCCCGGAGACCTGGCAGAGAATTTGGAAGGTGCGTTCCGCGGCGCGGAAGTCGGGGAAGTTGAGGGACAGGTCCGCGCAGAGGATGCCCACCAGGGTGATGCCGGGGAAGTCGTGTCCCTTGGTGACCATCTGGGTGCCGATCAAGATGTCGGTTTCCCTTTTGTGGAGCTTGTCCAGGATGGCGACCAGCGAGCCCTTGGCAGTGACGGTGTCCCGGTCCAGGCGGCCTGTGCGTGCGTCGGGAAAGGCCTTCTGGACTACCTGCTCCACCTTTTCGGTGCCTATGCCCACGTGCCGGATGGCGCTTTGCCCGCAAAAGGGGCAGCCCGTGCCGGGTTTGCGGAAAAACCCGCAGTAGTGGCAGAGGTAAAGGCCCAAAGCCTGGTGGTAGGTGAGGGAGACGTCGCAGTGGTCGCAGAAGAGCGCCGCGCCGCAGGAGGCGCAGACGGGGAGCTTGGCGAAGCCGCGGCGGTTTAAAAAGAGGAGCACCTGCTCGTTGCGGGAGAGCGCGGATTGCATCTCGGAAAGCAGGGGAGCCGACAGCATGGCCTCCTTGATGCCGGCGTTCTTCTTGTCTTTTAAGTCCACCACCGAGATCTCGGGAAGCGGCTGGTTGAAGACCCGGCGGGTGAGCCGGAGCTCGGTGAAGCGGCCAATGCGTGCGGAGTAGAGGCTGGTAAGGGACGGGGTGCCCGAGGAGAGCACGGCGGGGCAGGCCGACAGCTTGGCGCGGAGGACGGCCATGTCCCGCGCATGGTAGCGCAGGCGGTTCTCCTGCTTGTAGCTCTCGTCGTGCTCCTCGTCCACGATGACGAGGCCGATGTTCTGCAAGGGTGCGAACACGGCGGAGCGGGCCCCCACGACGACCGGGGCGTTGCCTGCGGCGATTCTCGCCCACTGGTCCCGGTGCTCGCCTTCGGAAAGGCCCGAGTGCAGCACGGCGACCTTTTCTCCGAAGCGGGCGCGGAAGCGGCGCTCCATGAGGCTGATGAGGGCGATCTCGGGGACGAGGACGAGGGCGGAAAGCCCGCGAGAGAGTATGCCCGCCACGGCGCGGAGGTAGATCTCGGTTTTCCCCGAGCCGGTGACGCCGTTTAGGAGGAACACGGAGAAGCCGTTTCCCGCGGCGGTAGTGATCCGGGAGAGGGCCGCGGCCTGCTCGTCCGTGGGCACGGGCGGCGCGAGGTCCGGCGCGATGGGCTCGCCGAAGGGGTCCCGCATGACCGGGCGCAGGGTGATCTTCACCTCTCCGGCACGCTCCATTTCGGGGAGCCAGCGGGCTGCGGCGGGCACCCGGGCGCAGAGCTCGCGGCGCGTAGCCGGGCCCAGGTGGTTTAATAGAGCAAGGGCCTGGTGGCGGCCTTTTTGCCGGGCCGGGGCAGAGGATTCGGACGCGGCGGGCGCGACCCAGGTTTCGGTTTTTTCCTTCACCCGGTCTTCTTCCAGAGTCTCGCGCAGGAGGACATGGCCTTTGCGGGAGAGGACGGAGAGGACGCGGTGGAGTTCCTTGCGGCCTGTGCGGCGGGTGAGCGCGGGCAGGGGAAGCTCGGAGGCGTCGGCCAGGGCCAGGAGCACCTGTTTTTCCACGGGGCCGAGCTTCTCGTCGGCAAGGGCCTGCCTCCCCGGCTCGGTGAGCGAGCACACGGTGCGGGCCTTGGCGCTGGCCGCCGAGGGAAGGGCCTCGGCGATGGCTATGCCGATGGGGTACAGGTAATAGGATGCCAAGAAGCGGAAGAAGGCCACCTGGCTTGCGGGGAATAGGGGGGTCTCGTCCAGGACCTTGCGAACGGGTTTTGCGTCGAATCCTTCGGGCGGGCCGGCCTCTGCCAGCACGTATCCGGTGGCGGTGCGGCCGGACAAGGGCACCAGCACGCGCTTTCCCACCAGGGTTTGGGGCGGACTCCCTTCCGGGGCCAGATAGGTGAGGGTATTACCCAGGCCGGCGGCCACGGCCACCTCGATGTAGCGGGGGGAGCTTTGCTCCGGGTTTTGCTTTATGTTTTGGGAAGACATGGACAGGGCCGCCGCGGAAGAGATTTTTTGCGGCAGCATACACCGGCTGGGCGGGTCTGGAAAGGGGGGGAGAGGGTTGATGTGGGGGGGCCGCGGAGCCCAAACGATGCTTCCCCCCGGCCCAAGGAGCCTTGAAGAAAGGTTTTCCTAAAATCTCCTCCAGCCCCTCTTTGTCAAAGGGGGAAGGTTCCAGGCGGGCCGGTTGCAGCTGCAATTCTCTTCACCTGCCGTTTCCACGGGCGGGTTTCATACACACATAGAAGCTGTTTCATAACCTCGTCTGACGCTTGACGGCGGCGTTGCGAGCCTCCTCAAAATGCTCACATACCAACAGTATACTCCGCTTTTTCGTCGGCTCACGCCTTGCCCTGAAGCGTGATCCAGGGTTATGAAACGGCTTCTACAAACATCCCGTATGTTATTATCTCCGGTTTGCCGTGCCCTCCTTTTTATTCCATGCTGCGAAAAGTTTTGC
>JBFMHL010000052.1:0-23161 GCA_040753055.1 Thermodesulfobacteriota bacterium
TAGCATTGTTATAGAGTTGATTCAAACTTTCATATCTATCACTGTCATTTTCATATTCAGCGACAAAATCGCGTTTAATATCTGGATTTATCTTATATATTTCATCACGAACTGCCCATATTGCTGAGATGATGCCTCCAATTTTCAATAAAAACGCGCGCGCATCCAGACCTTGTTGATTTTTAATCTCAGCTGCTGCACGCGTTAACTGCTCTAACGCTTCCCCTATCAGCATATCTGTATATTCTAAAGAATACATTTACCCTCCATTGGTTGAAGATATTAAGCAGCCAATAACAATTGAAATTCGTCAGTCTCATTCTTTATCCAGGATGGTGAAAAGCCAATTCTGGATCGAGGAAATCGAGGATACTCCCTTGGGTATAAAGCTGTTTTCCCCTTTGCGTAGATTATCCGCCATCTTCAGGGCAACTCGCGGGTGGCCCTGATACCCCATCGGAGGAGCGTAGGTTGGGTGGTTCTGAACGAAGCGAGGGTTCGCGGGTGGCACCGTTACTCCGAGGAAGCCGCCCTCTTTCCGGCCGGGATACCACCGGCAACCAGTTGCCGATGCCCGGAGGGCAAGAGGTCGGGCCATACGCCTCCGAGAATCCGGCTCGCCCGGCAATCGCCACCCGTCGTTGTATGCCTCTTGCGCCTCGCGCCCCGGCACCGGGTTGCTCAGGTTGCCGCCCCTGCGCCTTCAGCGCGTCGCAACCATGTGCCGGAGTCAGCCAATCTTCGCCGTTGCCCTGCCTCGGACGTCTTGGCAGCGGCACCCGCGCCTTCGGCCGATAATGACAGGTTCTTCCTCCTTCCGGGGCCTTGCCGCCTGCGGCCCGGATCAGGGAGCCACATCCATCAAATCCTTCTCCATGCAGAGGAACACGGGCTCGTAGCGCAGGGGGTTGTACCGCACCCCGATGAAGCCCGGGTCCGCGCCGGTGGCAAAGGCAAGCGCCGCCCGGATATAGTCCCGCCGCAGCTCCTCGGTGACGTAGATGGACGGAATGGGCACATCGTCGGCGATGATATCGCCCTGGTTGACGAAGCCGTCGAGGCTGCCCCAGGCGTTCGGGCCCTGGACCGCGCCGGCCCGGATGTTGATGTGGTCGTAGTCCCAGAAGAGCCTGAAGGCCATTTTCCGGGGATGATCCGCTGGATTTCCGAAGACCGCGGCCGGGGTGGTGGTGGGGGCGGTGGTGGCCCAGTCCCGGGTGAACCAGACTTGGGACTTGGGGTACCAGGAGGCCAGGGGAATCTGGTTGCTGCTCACCGGGTTGAAGGCCTTGTCCGCAGGGTTCTTGGCAAAGAGGTTGGAGGAGATCGTCAAAGCCGCGTCGCACTGGTAGCCCGTGGCCTGGAGAAACTGTCCGGCCGTGTTCAGGGCGAAACCGTTTTTCAGGGTGTTGTGCCGGGCGGCGTCCAGGTAGTTGGGGCGAATCCAGCCGCTGTAGAGGATGTACTTTTGCTCCAGGCCGCTTCCCGGCCCCGGGAAGCTTTGGTTGAGCCAGGCCAGCCAGGGGTTGTAGGTCTGGAGGGCCGGGTTGCCCAGGAGTGCGAGGAAATGCTTGTCATAGGCCTGGAGGTTGGGGCCGTCCGGGTTCCAGCGGCTGGCGCGGTCTTTTATGTAGTCGAACTTGTGGATGAGGTCGAAGCGGATATTGGCGTTGCCGTCGAAGGAGTCCCATTCCAGGTCCCCGGAGGCCTGGGTGCTGATGTCGCAGAGCGAGTTCTGGATGTAGGTGTTCACGGCCATCGGGGTGCCGTGGTTGGGGCTGACTACGAGAAGGGCCCGGCGCAGGTACGCGTAGGGATCGTCCCCGTCCGCAAAGGCCAGGTGGGTCTCCACCGCCGAGCGGCAGATGAGCCCGCCCGTGGAGTGGGTGATGATGGCCACGCCCAGGTCCGTGTCATTCAGGCCGGCGGCGAGGTCGGTTCCGGGCATGCTTTCTTTGACCCGGGACAGGAGCCGGGCGAAGATGCCGGCGTTGTACTCGATGTGCTTGTAGCTGGGCCAGCGGAAGAAATAGAGGTGCACCGCCTTTTGGAGAGCGGGCTTGGACAGGTAGTACTCGATGAAGTTTCCGTCGTCGTAAATGGGAGCGTTCTGCCACAGGCAAAGCTTCGCCGCGTCCCGGAGCCCGAAGTTCCCCTGCCAGCCGTGGATCACGATGACGGGCATGCGGCCCGCTCCGTCGCCGATGGGGTTGCGGCCGTAGTCGGTGGCGTCCCACAGGGGCACCACGCCGGTCCCCAGGATGCGGTCCAGGTCCAGGATATGGTGGGTGGCGACGTTGCCGGCGGCGATGGGGAAAACGTTGCTGTCGTTGCTTTGGCCGATGTTGTTCATGATGTCCGGGCCCGCGGGATCGGCCCGGGTCTCGTCCATCTTCGCCATGGCAATCATGGGCCCGGCGGCCTGGTAGCGGGTCTGGTCCACAGCGTCGCTCACCGAGTAGAGAAGGTCGTTCCCGCTCACAAGCTCCGCGGTGATGATGTGGTCCCGGTTGTCCGGGGAGGTGAGGTTCAGGGGGATGGATTCATAGACCGTTGCATCGTCCACGGGCGTCGTGTTCAAAACCGTCCGGTTCTTGCCCTTGTTGTCCGTGCGGACGAAGCGGATAGAAAGCCCCTGGGAGCCGGGCGCTTCCTGGAAGGCCATTTTGAAGACCGCGTCGGTGATTCCCCCGCCCGTGTCCAGGCCGCACGCGTCCGGGTCCACGAACCGGGCCAAGTTGGAAATGCATATCCGCAACGGGCCCGTTGCCTGGGCAAAGGAATGGGTTCCGGTGAAGAAAGGCTGCGCCCCCCCGGCCTTGGCCGGGCCGGGAAGCTCCGCAGCCGACACGGACAGGGCGTCAATACTCCCGTTTCCCAGGTCCAGGTCAAAGGCTCTCCAGGAAATTTTTCCGTCCGCGTCGGTCCCGGAGAACACCGCGACCGGCGCAGCGCCCTCCAGGCCCGCGCCTTCCGCCGGGTAGGAGAGGAAGACCAGCCCGGAGCAGTCGTCGGCGGCCAGGGCCTGGCGGATGAAGAGCACGTCCTCCTGGCCCGGGGGCGGGGCGGCTGTCAGAACGTTCCCCTGGCTATGCAAAAGATCGCAGATGAACGCCGCGTCGGGCACGGGGGCCTTGGCCCCGGCCAGATGGTTTCGGACGGCCGTTTCCAGGGCCGGGAAGATCTCCCGAAAAGCAAAGCCCAGCACGGCCGGGGAATCGGGATCGTAGGCCCCGTTCTCGTAAGCTTGCAAGAAGGCCGCGTAGTCCGTGTAGTTGAACCCGGCCGTGAGGCTGCACAACAGAAAGGCCGCCTCCGTTGCGGGGGAGAGGATGCTCTCGTCGCCCGAGAAATCCCCGGTGCCAGCCCAGGACAGGAGCATGGCCCTGATCTGCGCGCCGCCCGTGGAAAATCGGAGCACGTAGCCCGGGCTCTCGGGCAGGTCGGCGGGGCTTAGCTCCAGGCGGAAGACGCCGTCCGCATCCACTTGGGAGCTTTTGAGGGGGATGGGGTTTCCCGAGGCGTCCAGAAGCTCCGGGGAGCCGCCCGCGAGGGGCATGCCCAGGACTTGGCCCGTCAAGGCCAGCGGCTTTTGCGCCGGAGCGCCGGGCGCAGACGAGCTCGTGCCGCTGCATCCCGGAAAGGACGGAATGGCCAGGAGCAGGAGCAGGATCGCCAGGGCGGCTTTGCATAGGCCGGGTGCGGCCGGGCGCCGGGACAGGCTTTTCATGGGAAGCCTCGCGTTTTGTCTGTTGACGGCAAGGGGGCGAGGACGCTACGCCGCCCGGGGCTTCGGGATTCGGGCCGGCCGCGCCGGCGCATATTTTTTGGGCGATGATACAGGTTAGAGCAGGTGAGGTCAGGGTTGTCAACGCCTTCTTCCCGGGCCGAGGGGCCGCGGCGGCGATACTCCGGCCCGGGAGGATGCGGGCGGCGGGTGTGACGAGGCGGGAGAGCTGGTAGATGGGCCGGCCGGATTGAGCGCCGGAGGACGGAGCCTCTAGCGCTTCGCGCCCCGGAACCAGGTTGCATATGCAGGTGCCGCCCCTTATCCTCCGATCCGTCGCAACCATGTGCCGGGGCCACCCTGCATGCTATTTCGGCCTCCGACGGGCTATCAGTGCCACCCGCGACAAAAATTAGCCTCCGAATAATTAATAATTAAGATGTGACCCCGAATCCAAGAATCCAAGAACCATTAGAGTAGAGAGAACCATTAGGAGAGGATGGCAAGATTCCGGTGCGCAGGTTCCCCCAACCTACGCCGCTGACCTCATTCATTGTTGGGTGAACCCGTGCGCCAAATCATTGTAAGCCACAATCAAAAGCCTTGACGCGCACGGAACCACCCAACCTACGCCGCTCGCCTCCCAATAGTTAATAATTAAGATGTGACCCCGAATCTGTACCGCTCCCGCATCTTCCCAAGGCATTCAAGGAACTTGTGCTTGTCCTCCTTGGTCTTGAGCACATATTCCCCTGCGTTTCCACGGTTCATCACGTGGTAACAGGCTCCGGGATACTCTATGCGCAACGGTCGCGACAAAAATCAGCCTCCGCAGCCTCCGAATAGTTAATAATTAAGATGTGACCCCGAATCCAATCATCGCTCCCTGTTGAACCTCTCGTGCTTCGCACCCCGGCAATTCTTGCCGGGGCCACCCAAGCTTGTTATTCCTCGGCCTCCGATGGGCTATCAGTGCCACCCGCGGATGTGTCAGGTGAATACCGTCACTGTACACTTAAGTCAACGGCATTGAGTGACAGGTAGGCTTGCAGTTCAATGAAATAAGCAAAGGATATCTATTATTTTATGTCGCGCATTTAATGTTAATGATTATTCTCTCTTTATACCTAATTCATTGGCACGATCCAACCATATTTTTGCGAGTCTTCTGTTTTTTTCAACACCTATTCCATAATAATAACATCTTCCAACTTCGTATATAGACAGTGTTTCTCCTCTCAAGGAAGCACGCAAATAATATTCCATCGCAAGCCTTAAATTTTTCTTTACGCCCTCACCTTTTTCATAAATAACTGCCATATCAAATAGAGCATCAGCTACATTCTGTTTTGCTGCCGTTCTTATTAACGCAAGACCTTTTCTTACATCTTTCGCTACATATTTTCCATATAAATACCAAGTTCCTATAGCATAGGCGGCTTTAGGATTGCCTAAGGATAAAGAAATTTCAAGAAGTGAAAAGACCTTCTCTAAATCTGGACTTTCTTTATCCATTTCAACCAACGCACTCTCGTAAGTCTCACTGTTGTTTTCCAAAGCAAACCCCCTTTTGCTCAGCAATACGTCCTGCTCAATGGAGATGAATTAAGCAAGCTTTATCTAACGAATTTCGTATGGGTTCCATTTTCCAATCGAACTACCGAATTAAGATACATTAGTTATAGGGAGGATAGGGTCACATCTTAATTATTAATTATTCGCCCTTTTATCTCCTCTGCTTGTGCTCTTAACTCTTTGTTCTCCTACGTTTTCTCTTCGAATGCCTTGGCCCGGACCGTTATCCCCGCGCCTGAGATGCCGGCGAAGTATTCGCCCAGGGCCTGGCAGGATTATCCCGTAAGGGCCCGGGCAAGTTTGGTTGGTTGGATGATTCTGCACAGGCTAAAACCATTGGAACCATTAGTGCACAGGCTAAAACCATTGGAACCATTAGAACCATTAGAGAGGATGGCAAGATTCCGGTGCGCAGGTTCATCCACCGAAGAGGGTTTTCATTCATTTTAATGCATGTTGGGTGAATCCGCGTGAATTTTTCCCGAGGACCCACCTGGCTGCAGAATCGCGCGGAACCACTTAACCTAGAGAATTTTCGAACCCTATGGTTTTCCCGGTGCCTATAGGTAACACAGGAAACGGATTTTGCCCATACACCAAGAAGTTTTGCGGAAAGGGGGGAGGAGGGTGTGGGGGGAGGGGGGACAATCCCCGTTTTCAAAAGGGGTTTTCACCCCTCCCCCCACAAAATCTTTTTCGTATTTTTCTTTTGCCGTTGCTGTTGCCGTTTAGTCCCCCAGCACGCGGCGGAGGTGGTAGTAGAGCCCCTTTTTGGCCATGAGCTCCGGGTGGGTCCCGCTTTCGGCGATGCGGCCCTTTTTGAGCACCAGGATGAGGTCGGCGCGTTCCACGGTGGAGAGGCGGTGGGCCACCACCAGGGTGGTGCGTTTTTCCGTGATGGCGGCGATGGCTTCCTGGATGCGTTCCTCGGTCTGGGGGTCCACGCTGGAGGTGGCCTCGTCTAAAATGAGCACGTCCGGGTTGTGGAAGAGGGCGCGGGCGAAGGAAAGGAGCTGGCGTTCGCCGCCGGAGAGGTTGGCGCCCCGTTCCAGCACGGGGGTGTCCTCTTTTTGGGGCAGGCGCTCCACGATGCGGTCGGCCCCCACGGCGGCGAGGGCCCGGGAAAGGGAGATGCCGCGTTCTTCGGGGAGGCCCAGGGTGACGTTTTCGCGGATGCTGCCCGCGAAGAGGAACACGTCCTGCTGTACCAGGGCCATGTGCCGGCGCAGGTCGGTTTCGGAGAACTCCTTCAGGTCCGCGCCGTCAATGCGGATGCTTCCGGAGGTGGTGTCGTAGAAGCGAAGCAGGAGATGGGCCAGGGTGGTCTTTCCCGCGCCGGTGGCCCCCACGAGGGCGGCCATCTGGCCCGGAGCCACAGTGAAGGACACGCCCCGGACCACGGGGTCCGCGCCGTAGGTGAAGAACACGTCCCGGAACTCGATGGTTCCCCGGATGCGGGCGAGGGGACGGGGCTTTTCCGGCCGGGGCAGGCTCTCGTTTACGTCCAGGAACTCGAAGATGCGTTCCGTGGAGGCCATGGCGGCCTGCATGATGTTGTACTTCTCGGCGATGTCGCGCAGGGGGCGGAAGAACATGCGGAGGTAGGCCAGGAAGGCCACCAGGGTGCCCACGGTCACGCGGTCGTCCATGACCATGAGGCCGCCGCGCCAGATGAGGATGGCCATGCCCGCGTAGGCCAGGAGCTCCATGAAGGGCAAAAAGACCGAGAAGATGTGGATCTGGCGCATGCCCGCGCGGTAGTTCTGCTCGTTGATCTCGGAAAAGGCCTCGAAGTCTTTTTCCTCCACGGCGAAGAGCTGGACCGTGCGCATGGAGGAGAACCTCTCCTGGCAGAAGGTGTTGATTTTGCTGACGGTGGTCCTAAGCTCCCGGAAGGCGTCCCGGGCCAGCGCCGAGAAGGCGAAGGCGAAGGCGGCTACGAAGGGGATGAGGGCGAAGCACCACAGGGCGAGCCGCAGGTCCATGCGGATCAGTACGATGACGATGCCGAAGAGGATGAGCGCGTCCGTGACCATGGTGACCAGGACGGACTTGAACATTTCGTTCAGGTTCTCCACGTCGTTGGTGACGCGGGTGGTGAGCCTTCCCACGGGGTGGCGGTCGAAGAAGCCGAGGGGCTGCTCCTGGAGGTGGGAGAAGAGCTTCATGCGGATGTCGGCCATGATGTTCTGGCCGGCGCGCTCCAGGAACACGTACTGGATATACTCCAGGGCGAAGGTGCCCGCCATGAAGGCCAGCAGCGCGATTCCCAGGACGGCCACGCCCGTGAGGTCGCCCTTGCGGAAGCGGGCCCGGTCCGCGGCCGATAGCGTGTCGTAGCGGTTCTGGGAGATCAGCAGGCCGCCGTCCGTTGCCGGGGCGCCCTGCGGGGTGGCTTGATCGCCGGGGCCGGGAAAAATGCGGACGAACGGCGTCCGGGAGAGCGCGCCGGACTGCTGCAAGGTTTTCACCAGGCGGCCGTCGGCGCGGGTAAGGGCCGACTGGGGCACAAACACGATGCCGGGCTCGGATGCCGCCGCCGCGCCTTGGCCCAGGGAGCGGAGAAGCCCCTCGGCGCCGTCGCGGGCAAGCTCCAGGCGGAAGTACTGGGCCACGATGTAGCGGTCAATGGCCACCTTGGACAGGTAGGGGGAGGCGAGGCTGAGCAGCGTAACGCCCAGGGAGGCCAGCAGCGACAGCAGGAGGAACCGGGAGTGGGGCCGGGCAAAGACGAGGAGGCGCTTTAAAAGCCTCAGGTCGTAAGGCTTCCCCAGCCTGCCTTCCTCCATATATCCGTACTCGCCGTACATGGCCGCTTCCTCAGCCCGCCTGATCCAGGATTTCCGCCAAAAGCCCCTTTTCGTACAAAGCCTTGTAGGGCCCTTCCTGGCCGATGAGTTCCCGGTGCACGCCCTGCTGGGCCAGCCTTCCCTGGTCCATGACCAGGATGAGGTCGGCCCGGCGGATGGTGGCGGCCCGGTGGGTGACCAGCACCGTGGTTTTCCCTTTGCGGCGGGATAAAAGGCCGTCCACGATGCGCTTTTCCGTGTTCACGTCCACCATGGACAGGCAGTCGTCCAGGAGCAGGACGGGCGGGTCCAGGGCCAGGGCACGGGCCAGGGCCAGCCTCTGGCGCTGGCCCCCGGAAAGGGTGATGCCCCGCTCTCCCAGGAGCGTCAGGTCGCCTTTGGGGAGTTCGGCCACCTCGCGGGAAAGGGCGGCCGCGGCCAGGGCCGAGGAGATGCGGTCCCCGGAAAGCCCGCGGGAGAACGACACGTTGGCGGCCACGCTGTCGGAGAAGATCACGGCGTCCTGGGTGGCCAGGGCCACGGTCCTCCGCAGCAGGGGAAGCGGGATGTCCCGCACGTCGCGGCCGTCCACGAACAGGGTTCCGGCGGCCGGGTCCAGCACCCGGGGAAGGCTTGAGAGTAAGGTGGACTTCCCGGAGCCCACGGCCCCCACCACGGCCACGAAGAGGCCTTCGGCAATGGTGAAGCGAATGCGGGAGAGCGCCGGTTCGTCCTTGCCGGGGTAAGTGAAGGAGAGATCCCGGGCCTCGATGCGTCCCCGGGGCTCGGGAGCGGATGGGTCCGATTTTTCTTCCGGCGCGGGCGAGGTGATCTCCGGCTCGGCGTCCAGCACCATGTTGATGCGCCGCATGGCCGCGCTCCCGCGCTGCACCAGGTTCATGACCCAGCCCATGGCCATCATGGGCCAGGTGAGGAGGTTTAAGTAGGTGGTGAAGGCCACGAAGCCGCCGGCGGTCATGCGGCCGAAGATGACGGCGGAGCCGCCGTACCAGAGCACCAGGGCGAGCCCCAGGTTGGAGAACGCGCTCATGATGGGGAAGAACATTCCCAGGCTTTTGCTGAGCCGGATGTTTTCGGCGATGTAGGCACGGCTTTCCCGGTCCAGGCGCTCCCGGGTCCAGGGCTCCCGGCAGTAGGCCTTGACCACCCGGATGCCTGCAAAGGCCTCCCGGGCGCGTTCCGTGAGGTCGCCGAAGCGGTCGGCCACCTCCTGGTAGCCGCGGGCCATGCGCCGCGTATAGATGCGGGTGAAGATCACCACGAAGGGCGCCGGCAGGAGGGTGAGGACCGTGAGCCGCCAGTCAATGACCGCCATGAAGGCCATGGTGGCCGTGGTCATGACCACGGCGTCGGTGAGGGCCGCCAGGCCGATGCCCGTGGCCATGCGCACGGCGTTTAGATCGTTCACCATGCGGGCCATGAGGTCGCCGGTGGGGTGGCGGGCGAAGTAGGCGTCGTCCAGGGTCTGGAGCCTGGCGTAGAGCCGGGCGCGGAGGTGCCGTTCCACCTTGCGGGAGAATCCCAGGAGGAAGTAGCGCCAGAAGTAGCGGAAGAGCGCCATGGCCACGGCCAGGGCGAGGATGACGAGGCCGTAGGAGAGGAGCTGGCGGCCTTCGGCGGTGTGGGAGGTGAGCCGGTCCACGGCCCTTTTGACCACCTCGGGCACGACAAGCTGGAGGCCGTCCACGATGAGCAGGCAGGCCAGCCCAGCGGCCAGGGGCCACCGGTTTTGGGCAAACATGTTGGCCAGGGGGGCGAAGCTTTTTAGAAAAATAGAGACGGAAACGCGCTCCTTAGCCATGAAAGCCCCTTACAGCAGGCGGGCGGTGAAGTCAACGCCGGGGGCGGAGGCGGGCGGAGGGACAAAAAAACGGAAGGTAAAGCTGTCGCCTGCTTTACCTTCCGCGGGGGATGGCCCGGAGAAGGAGGTATGGGCAACCGGGCCACATCTAGGACTGCCGGACTAGTTGAATGAAACTGTTTAGCGAGGTTATAGAGTATGAAAAATGCCTTGTCAACAGCTACTGTGGTTTTCTGCTTTTTTTCTGGGACAGGGAAGCAGGACGAGAATAAATACTAATTGATTCCAGCTAAATGGAAAATTGCTGGGATTACCAAGAAATACACGATGGATGGCTACCGGATAGCAGTATTTTGGTAGCAATCAACAGAAATAAAGACTGATATCTAGTCTCTTTCGAGTAATGCAAGAGTATCAGGGGATGCGCTTTTCCACCCAGGAGAGGATATCGGAAACCGGCTTGCGCCATTCCACCTCGTTGTGGGGCTCGTGATAGCAGGAGGCATAGTCCAGGCGGGTTTTGTCGGCCGATCCCGCCTTCTCGAAGAACTCCCGGGAGGTCTGCGGGTCCACCAGCCGGTCGGAGGCCCCGTGGACGATGAGCAGGGGAGGGCTGAAGGCCGGGGCGTTTTCCTTTACGAAGGCGATGGCCTTGGCCATCTCCGTACCCATGCGGGCGGACGCCCGGGAGTGGACGAGAGGGTCGGCGCAGTAGGCGGCGACCACTTTCGGATCCTTGGATATGGCCGTGGCGTCCAGCTTGGTGTCCAGGGTGCAGGTGGGCCATATCACGGAGAGGAAGCGGCTGACGGCCACCAGGACGGGGGATACGGCCCCCTGGGTGAGGGCTGGGCCGGACAGGATCACGCCGGTGAGGCCTTCGGGGTGGGTGAGGACGTAGTCGGCAACGATGAGGCCGCCCATGCTGTGGCCATAGAGGAAAAGAGGCTTGTCGCCTTCCGATTGCCGCACGTGGGCAAGGAAGAATCCCAGGGAGTCGCGGTACTCCGCCCATGAAAAGACGTGGCCGCGCCGGCCCGAGGAGCGGCCGAAGCCCGGGTTGTCGAAGGAGTAGACCACGAGGTCATGGGCCAGAAGCTCCCCCACCAGGTTTTCGTACCTTCCGCAATGCTCCCCGAAGCCGTGGGTGATGACGAAGACGGCCCTGGAGGTCTTCCCGGCGGGCCGCCAGCAGCGGGTGAAGAGGGTGGTTCCGGGGAAGGGGCGGAGAGTTTCGTCCTGGCATTGCATTTTTCGTTGCCTTTCCAATAAGTTGACATTTCCTTACGGAAGCGCGGACCGCTGTCCCGCCTTTGCTGCCGTCCCAGGCGAGGCATGCGGCCTTCCTGGCAGTTCATCGCATAAACCGTTGTTTTTTTCAATGACTCCAAGGGGGAGGGCTATTCCTATAACAGCGTAAAAAAGAAGAAATGCTTTCCTTTTGATGGAAAAATGGCTATCATGATGGAATACTTGGAGCCGCAAAGGGTTTCCGAAACGGTCTGACGGCCCGGGCGCCTCCCGCCCGTTGGGTTCCCTGCCCGACAGGGGGGAACCGCCGGCAGGTCCGGCCCGGAGACGCCGCGGCCGGCATACGGTCGGTTTGACCTTGGGGGCTATCCACCGGCGGGACCATGTCCTTAGCGCGAGAAGAAAAGTCTCGGTTCACGGGCCTTTCCACGAAGCTGGCGGGCGCCTTCGCGTTGCTGGCGATTCTGGTCTCGGCCGTGCTTACCTTTTCCCTGTATCTGGTGATCAAGAAGGAGCTACGCCAGGAGATCCGAGCGCGGCTTCACGATTCCGCCGCCGTGGCGGCCATGCTGGTGGACGGAGACCGCCACGCGCGCCTGACCGAGCCCTCCCAAGAGAACTCGCCGGACTACCTGGCCATCAAGAGGACCCTGCAAAAGGTTCTCAAAGAGAGCACGGACATCCGTTTCGTCTACACCATGAGGAAGAACGCCGAGGGCGAGATCATCTTCGTGGTGGATGCGGAGACCGACCCCAAGGAGATCGCGCACCTGGGGAGGGTCTACGGGAAGGCGGGGCCCGCCTTGCAAAAGAACTATGACTCCATGACGGGGCCGGTCGTGGAGTCGGGGTTCTACACCGACGAGTGGGGCACCTTCCTGACGGGCTACGCCCCCATCTACGACAGCGCCGGACGCAAGGACGGCGTTCTGGGGATGGACATCTCCATCGAGAAGGTCCAGAGCCGCGAGCACCAGTTCCTCTATGCGGGGCTCCTGGTGTTTTTCTGCGCCGTGGTCCTGGCCGTGGCGGCGGGCCTGCTCCTGGGCCACAGCCTGGCCGGGCCCATCGAGACCCTGCGCCGGGCCGCGGAGGCGGTGGCCGAGGGCGACTACTCCCACCGGGTCCCCGTGACCACCCGGGACGAGATCGGGGTGCTGGCCGCCGCCTTCAACATCATGACCCAGAAGATGGAGCAGTCCCGCACCGACCTTACCCTTCAGGTGGAGGAGCGCAAGAACGCCGAGAACGCCTTGCGCGCCAGCGAGGAGCAGTACCGCAAGCTTTATAGCGACGCCTATGTGGGCCTGTACAAGGCCTGCTTCGACGATGGCCGGATCATTACCTGCAACAACCGCTTCGCCCAGATGCTGGGCTACGAGTCGGCCGAAAACCTGCCCCCGGACGTGAGCCTGGGGCCGGCCCGCTATGCGGACCAGGGGGCCCGGGAAGAGCTCAACAGCCGGCTTCTGACCACGGGCCGCGTTGACCATTTCGAGACTTTGTTTGTAAAAAAGGACGGCACGAGTTTCTGGATTCGGTTCTCCGCCCGTCTCGTGGACCACGGGGAGAACGTGGAAGGCATGGCCGTGGATTTTACCGACGAAAAGAACGCCTGGCTCCGTCTCGCGGAGGCGGAGAAGAAGTACCGCGGAATCTTTGAAAACGCCATGGAAGGGATCTTCCAGTGCACGGCGGCGGGCGAGCTGGTCACCTGCAACCCGGCCATGGCCATCATCGCGGGCTACGCCTCCGCGGAGGAGATCATCTCCAACCGCAACGAATTCTGCGGACGCTTTTTCGCGGACGAGGCGAACCGGCAGGACTTTTTCCGCAAGATATCCACGGAAAAGACCGTCAGCGGCTTCGAGCTGCGGTTCCGCAGGATGGACGGAACTCTCCGCTGGGGGCTGGTGCACGCGCGGGCCGTGTCGGGCGACGCCGGCGAAGAAACCATCGAAGGCATGCTCACCGACATCACCGAGCGAAAAAACGCGGAGGTCATGGCCCAGGCCCACATCGAATCCCAGGCCCGCAACCGGGCCATCACCCAGTTCATCGAAGCCATGAGCCAGGAAATGCGCACCCCCATGAACGCGGTGGTGGGCATGATCGAGCTTCTTCGCCAGACCCGGCTCTCGGAGCAGCAGGCGCAGTATGTCCAGACCTTGCGGGTAGCCAACGACGAGATGCTCGCGCTCATCGCGAACATTTTGGTCCTTTCCAAAGCGGAGGCAAAGACCTTGGAGCTGGAGAAGATCCCCTTCAACCTCCTGGAGCTCACGGAAAAAACCTGCGAATCGCTGGCGGTCAAGGCCCACGAGAAGAATATGAATCTCACCTGCGCGGTGGGGCCGGAAGTCCGCCGGAGCCTGGTGGGGGACCCCTTCCACCTGCGCCAGATTCTGGTGAACATGGTGAACAAGGCCATGCACCTGAGCGACGCCATTCAGGGCGAGCTGACGGTGACCGTGGAGCGCGACACGCAATCGCCCCGTCCCGGGGGCTTTTCCGCCAATGCGGAGGGGCTTCGTTTCTGCGTCGCCACGCCTGCCGCGGATCCGGCCTCCAGCCATCTCCAAGGGCTCTTCGACTCCTTTTCCTCCAAGCCGGCCACCGGCAAGGAGGAAGCGGGCGAAGCCCTGTCCCTGCGCATAGCCAACGAGCTGGTAGGCCTCATGGGCGGGAAGATCACGTATTCCTCCAGCCCCGAGAAGGGCGCCTCCATCTGCTTCACGGCCTTTTTCGAGCGTCAGGAAAAGGGGGCGGCCTCCTCGTCGCTCCGGAACTTGAACGTTCTCATCGCGGACAACGACAGCAAGAACCGCCAGCTGGTCAAGGAGATCTTAAACGAGCAGGGAGCGCGGGTCACCGAGGCGGACGACGCACAGACCGCGCTCACCATGCTCAAGGACGCGTGGATGCTGCCCAAGCCCTACGACATGGTCCTGGTGAGCCAGGTCATGCCGGATTTAAACGGCATGGAGGCGGCCGAGATCATCAAGATCGAGCATCTGTGCCCCGTATGCGTCCTGATTTTAAGCTTCACGGCCACCCACGAGGACGTGGACCGGGCCCGCGAGATCGGGGTCAACAACTTCCTGAAAAAGCCCTTCAAGAAGGCCCAGGTCCTCCGGGCCCTTACGGCCGCCGTGCGCCGCGAGAAGCCGGAGCGCCCCGGGGCTGAGCCGGTGGAGCGGGACGAGGAGCAGGGGCTTCCCCCCATAGACCTTCTGTTGGTGGACGACTCGGAAACCAATCGCTTCGTCATCCGGGCCTATCTCAAGAACACCCCCTGCCGGGTCCACATCGCCGAGAATGGCGAAAAGGCCGTGGAGAAGTTCGCGGCCCAGAACTTCGACCTGGTCCTCATGGACATGCAGATGCCCGTGATGGACGGCTACGAGGCAACGGCCACCATCCGGAAGTGGGAGAAGCAGAACCGCGACCGCCGTACGCCCATCATCGCCATGACCGCGGACGCGCGGGCCGAGGACGAGGTCAAGTACATAGACACCGGCTTCGACGGGCTCCTGGCCAAGCCCATCAAGAAAAATACGCTGCTTACGGCGCTATTCCGGCAGGTGGCCGTCAAGAAGAAGGTCCAGCCGGATGAGGAGATTGACCGGGTTCTGGACACCCTGGGCGTGGGCGCTGACGAGCCCATTCTGGCCTGGGTCAACCCGGACCTGGACGAGCTTGCTCCGGGCTATCTGAAGACCCTGGGGGAGCAGGCGGAAAAGATACAGAAGGCCCTGGATGCCGCCGATTTCGAGCTGGTCCGCATGCTGGGCCACCAGATGAAGGGGGAAGGGAACGCCTTCGGTTTCGAGGCCGTGAGCCGCCTGGGAGCGGTCATGGAAGAGGCGGCCCTGCGCAAGCACGCCGACAAGGTGGCCGAGTACGCCGCAAAGCTCATGGACTATCTGAACCGGGTGGAAATCGTGTAGAGGCAGCACCGGCGCCGGGCCTCCGGCGTCCGGGAAAAGGAATATCCGAGGGCGGGCCAGGGGCCCGCCCTTTTTGTTTCCCTCCAGGTTGTCTTCCTCCTGAATCCGTGACGAAGATTTTTTTAAAAGGGGTAAAAGCCCATCGCTCGGGAATTATTGCCAAGAATGATGTTTTCCCCGGGGTAGAAGTTCTTTTCCGCCCTTCGGGGCGGCCCCATGCGGCCCGTCTGCATGGTCAGGCCACGGCCGCCGTATATTCAGTGCTGTCGGCCCCAGTCTTCCTTGCATCCGGGCCACCTGAGACCGCTCACGGATTCAGGTTCCTTTCCAGCCGCTCCCTGCGCGGTGGGCTGCCCCGGATCGGCTACGGGCTCCCCGGCGCATCACTCCTTCTTCCCGATCGGCATCTCCCCGGCAACTGTATTCCTCGTGTAAAGGCCACCCCGAACAAGTAGGGGGCGCCGGCCTGCGGCCGGCGCCCCCTTAGTCGTTTCCGTCCGGTCCCGGGCCCCCCTTGGGCGGGAGACCGGGGCCGGAGGGGCGCCTTCCTCTATCGAGGAAGGCACCCCCCCGAGTCTTTCGTCCTAGTTCTGCGGCGTGGCGATGAGCGCGCCGTTGGTTGGCTGGCCGTTCACCGTCACCGAGTAGCCCACCATGCAGGTGGCATTGTCCGCAAAGGTTCCCGTGAAGTTATAGGCTGCGTTCTTGCCCGGCTCGTACTCGTAGTTCCCGCTCACGGTGAACTGGTTGGCCGCGATGGGGAATGTGGAGAACAAGGTCAGCTCCGGGCTGTCCGGCGGCGGGAACAGGATCCATGCGAAATCCACATTCTCGCCGCTCACGTGGAAGGTGAAGGCCACCAGGTTCACGTCGTCCTGTCCGTACCAGACCCCCTCGGAGAGGGCGTTCTCGAAGTTCTGCGCCGCCTCGTTGAGGTTCATGGTGTAGGTTACGCCGTCCGCCGTTACCTCCACCACCGGGTTCTGGCAGGTGGTGGAGCTGAAGTCGAAGTGGTAGTCCACTCCGTTGTAGGTCATGTCCATGGTTCCGGACACGGGGATACCGCACTCGCTGGAGATGACCAGGTTGGTCATGGTGCAGTCGTAGGTCTCGTTCTGCCAGGTGACTACCGCCGTGCCGTTGAACTGGGCGCCTCCCTCCACGGGAACGTAGGTGGCGTTCAGGTCCACCGTCATGGGCTCGCCTTCCACCAGGTAGGTGAGGGTGATATCCATGGTGACGGACTGGGGCACGTAGTCGGGCAGCAGGTACACGACGCTGATGGTGCCGTTCAGCATGTTACCGCAGACCGTCAGGTTGTCGCTCTGGTTGGTGATGGTGAGTAGGTTGCCGTTCCGAGTCATGGTCACGGTGGTGCTGCCGTCCAACAGGCAGGTGGGCGTGACCACTTGGTCGAAGTCTATGAGGAGCTTCGGCCCGTTGTCGTACTGCACCGTGATGGTGACCGTGCCCACCGTCTTGTTGCAGCAGTTCTCCTCGCCGGTAAAGGTGAAGATGTAGGTGTTCAGACCGTTCATGGAGACCGTTCCGCAGAAGGCATCGCGGATGGCGTTCAAGGCGGTCCGCAGCTGGGCGATGCTGGTGGCTTCGGTGATCTGTGCCAGGTTCAGGCACTTCACGATGTCCGCGATGGCGTCCATGCCATCGCCGAGGTTCTGGCCGTCCACCAGGGCCTCGGTGAGCTGGTTCAGCACGTCCTCGACCTTGTTGAACTCGTCGTCGTTGCAGTCGGGTATGCCATCGAGGTCCGAGTCGGTGTCGGCAACGCCGCAGCCGCAGGTGCCCGGTTCGGTTTTGTTGGGGTCGTTGGGGCAGTTGTCCTGGCAGTCGGGCGTTCCGTCGCCATCGGCGTCGGGCGGGTTGCAGCCGCAGTTGCCGGGCTCGGTCCGGTTCGGGTCGGTGGGACAGTTGTCAATGCAGTCGGCGGTTCCGTCGTGGTCCGTATCGGTGTCCGCCACGCCGCATCCGCAGTCTCCCGGTGCGGTCTTGTTGGGATCGTTGGGGCAGAGGTCCAGGCAGTCCGCGCGGCCGTCGCCGTCGCTATCCGTGTCGGCGTTACCGCATCCGCACTGTCCCGGGGCCGTCTTGTCCGGGTCGTTGGGGCAGAGGTCGCTGCAGTCGGGCGTGCCGTCGCCGTCCGTGTCGGTTTCGGGAACATCGCAGCCGCAGGAGCCGGCCAGCACCTTGTCCGGGTTGTTGGGGCACTCGTCCACGCAGTCGGCAGCACCGTCGCCGTCCGTGTCGGTCTCCACGTTGCCGCAACCGCACTGTCCGGGCTGGACCTTGTTGGGATCATTGGGGCAGAGGTCCAGGCAGTCGGCCACCAGGTCGCCGTCCGAGTCGGTGTCGGCCACGCCGCATCCGCACTGGCCGGGCAGGATCTTGGCCGGGTCGTTGTCGCACTGGTCAACGCAGTCGGGTGTGCCGTCGCCGTCCGTATCGGTCTCCAGGGTACCGCATCCGCAGATGCCCGGAGCCGTCTTCAGCGGGTGTTGCGGGCAGCCGTCGTTGCAGTCGGGCGTTCCGTCCTGATCCGAGTCGGTGTCCGCCACGCCGCACCCGCAGGTTCCCGGAGCGACCTTGTTGGGGTCATTGGGGCATCCGTCCTGGCAGTTGATCACGCCGTCGCCGTCCGCATCGCCGTCCGCTATACCGCATCCGCACTGGCCCGGAGCCGTTTTGCTGGGGTCGTTGGGGCAGAGGTCGTTGCAGTCGGGGGTTCCGTCGCCGTCGCTGTCGGTGTCGGGCACGCCGCATCCGCAGGTTCCCGGCGCTCCCTTGGCGGGATCGTTGGGGCAGAGGTCGTTGCAGTCGGCTGTGCCGTCGCCGTCGCTGTCGGTGTCGGGTGCGCCACATCCGCACTGTCCGGGCAGGATCTTGGCCGGGTCGTTATCGCACTGGTCAATGCAGTCGGGCGTCCCGTCGCGGTCCGTGTCGGTTTCCGGCGCGCTGCACCCGCAGGCCCCCGGAATGATCTTCGTCGGGTCGTTGGGGCAGAGGTCGTTGCAGTTGGGCGTTCCGTCGCCGTCGGAGTCGGTGTCGGGCACGCCGCACCCGCAGGTTCCCGGAAGCAGCTTGTTGGGGTCATTGGGGCACTGGTCGTTGCAGTCCGGGATGCCGTCTTCGTCGGCGTCCGTGTCGGCCACACCGCATCCGCAGGCGCCCGGAGCCGTCTTTGCCGGGTCGTTGGGGCAGAAATCGTTGCAGTCCGGGGTTCCGTCGCCGTCCGTGTCGGTGTCGGGCACGCCGCATCCGCAGGTGCCCGGCGCGGTCTTCAGCGGATCGCCGTCGCACTGGTCAATGCAGTCGGCGGTTCCGTCGCCGTCCGTGTCGGTATCCGCCGACCCGCATCCGCAGGCGCCCGGATCCGTCTTTGCCGGGTCTTCATCGCAAAGGTCAATGCAGTCGGGCGTACCGTCGCGGTCCGAATCCGTGTCCACGGTTCCGCATCCGCAGGCGCCCGGATCGGTCTTGGCGGGATCGTTGGGGCATGCGTCGTTACAGTTGGGAGTGCCGTCGCCGTCGGAGTCGGTGTCCGCCACGCCGCAGCCGCAAGTCCCCGGAGCCGTTTTGTTGGGGTCGTTGGGGCAGAGGTCGTTGCAGTTGGGAGTGCCGTCGCCGTCCGAATCGGTGTCCGCCACACCGCATCCACAGGTTCCCGGGGCCGTCTTGGCCGGGTCTTCGGGGCAGAGGTCATTGCAGTTGGGCGTACCGTCGTCGTCGGTATCGGTGTCGGCCACGCCGCATCCGCAGGTGCCGGGGTTCACCTTGGCCGGGTCGTTGGGGCAGTTGTCCAGGCAGTTGGCAACGCCGTCGCCATCCGAGTCGGTGTCGGCCACGCCGCATCCGCACTGGCCCGCCGCGGTTTTGTTGGGATCATTGGGGCAGCCGTCCAGGCAGTCGGCCACACCGTCTCCGTCACTGTCGGTGTCGGGCACGCCGCACCCGCACTGGCCGGGCCTGTTCTTGTCCGGATCGCTGGGGCACTGGTCCTTGCAGTCGGCCTGGCCGTCCCCGTCGTTGTCCACGTCAAGGGTGTTGCATCCGCAGGTCCCCGGAGAGGTCTTCAAAGGATCTATGGGACAGCCGTCGTGGCAGTCCTCCACTCCGTCGCCGTCCGTATCCACGTCTGAAACACCGCATCCGCAAATTCCCGGCGCGGTTTTTTCCGGATCCAGCGGGCATCCGTCATGGCAGTCGGCCGTGTGGTCCAGGTCGGAGTCCGTGTCCGGGGCTCCGCACCCGCACTGGCCGGGGTTCCGCTTGTTGGGGTCGGTGGGGCAGTTGTCCAGGCAGTCGGGGGTTCCGTCGTGATCGGTATCGGTGTCGGCCACTCCGCAACCGCAGGAGCCCGGAGCCGTCTTGTTGGGGTCGTTGGGGCAGAGGTCGTTGCAGTCCGGGGTGCCGTCGCCGTCACTGTCGGTGTCGGGCACGCCGCATCCGCAGACTCCCGGCGCAGTCTTCAAGGGGTCGTTGTCGCAGATTTCTTCGCAGTCCGGGGTGCCGTCATTGTCGGAGTCGGTATCGGCCACGCCGCACCCGCAGGCCCCCGGCGCGGTCTTCGCCGGGTCGTTGGGGCAGAGGTCGTTGCAGTCGGCCGTTCCGTCACCGTCTGAGTCGGTGTCCGCGTTTCCGCATCCGCACTGGCCCGGCGCGGTCTTGTCGGGATCGTCGGGGCAGAGGTCGTTGCAGTCGGCCGTTCCGTCGCCGTCCGAGTCGGTTTCCAGGTTTCCGCATCCGCACTGGCCCGGCTCGGTCTTGTCGGGATCATTGGGGCAGAGGTCCACGGTGTCGTCGCAGTTGGTGTTGGCGCCGCTGAAGAGCCCGCGCTGGCGCTCGGCCACCGCGTCGCGCCAGATGCCCCGGACATTGCCGGAGTCGTCAATGACGCCCGTGAACACGATTCCCGGACCGGCGGCCCTGGTGCGGAAAAGGGCCATGTTGCCGTTGGAGGCCACTCCGCCGGTGATGGTCTGGCTCTCGCCCGTGGAGGACGTGGCCACGCCGCTCACCACGCCGTTGTCTATCTCCATGTACCAGGTCCCGGTCTCCTGGGTCTGGGCGTCGGTATAGGTGCCGCGGTAGCAGCCGGTGAAGCGGGCCACTAGGGTCTGGTGCAGGTGGGCGATGGCCTGGGCGCGGTTGCGAAGGGCCCGGTTGCCGTTGTACTGTGCGATGATGGCGTTCAGCTGAGCCAGGAGGTTGTTCACCGCCTGCTCGAAGGCGGCCAGATCGCCGGTGAACACCAGCTGCGCGTTGGCCAGCGCGGCCTGGATCTCCGGGGAGAGCTGGATTCCGTTGGAGGGATCGTTGTCCAGGTCCAGGGTCTGAAGGAACTGGGCAAGCCGCGCAACGATCTCGTTGGTTTCGTCCTGGGCACCCTTGACCAGGTCAACGGGGGTCATGAGGTCCGCGGCCGGTCCTTCCCCAAGGATGATGCCTCCCAGGAAAAACCGGACCGTGTCTCCGGGTCTGTAGAAAAAGCGTCCCTGGCCGTCCGTTACGCCGGAAAGGCCGCTGGGGGTGGCCAGGTACTGGATGCCGGCCACCGGCGAGTCCACGAACTGGCCCACCAGGTTTGCAATGCCTCCCTGAGGGAGCGGTCCCGGGTGATCGTTGCTGTTGTTACATCCTCCCAAAGCCAGCGCCATTGCCAGGCACAGGCAGACACAAACGCACGACACGGGTCCGCGCCTCATAAGGCTCCTCCTTCAGATTGTGATGTACGGGAACAAGGATGGGATGGGCGAATTTACCTGCTGTTAAAGTGGGATGTCAAGCGCAAAAGGTGCCCCGAAGGCTGTGAAGCAGCCCACTCGGAAGGTGCCGCAGCCATAACACGGCTTAACAATTGGATTTCAAGGAGGAGAGGGGCGAAAAAAACGCCCGTGGGTTGGCTTGGTGCTACCTCGTGCCGACGCGAAAATCACTCCCGGCCTTCGGCGGAAAAGCTCGCGGAGATCTCCTCAGCCTTTGCCGAGTCCTTCTCCCAGCGGAAGAGGAGGCGGTCCAGCTCGGCCCGCACGATGTGGTAATCCGACAGAAGGGCCTTGCTTTTCTCCGCGTCCGCGAACACGTCGGGATCGGAAAGCGCGGTGGTGATCTCAGCTTCCCGTGTTTCCAAGCGGGAGATCTTCTTCTCGGCGTTCCGGATGCGCTCCCGCAAGGGGGCCAGAACCCGGGAAAGCTCCTGGCGCTTCTGGGCCTCCTCGCGTTTCTTCGCCTTCTTGTCCGCGCGCGGCCCCGGCTTCTCCGCCGGCACCTCCGGAGCCTTCTCCGCCTGGGGCGCGGCCTGGACCTGCCCCTCCTTCTCCTGCCGCTCCAGGTGGTCCAGGTACTCCTTGAGGTTTCCGGGGTACTGCTCCACTCCCTTTCCTCGGATATCCCAGATCTTGGTGGCCAGACGGTTGGCGAAGCCTAAGTTGTGGGAAACGAAGACCAGCGTGCCCTTGTAATCGGCCAGCGCCTTGGTGAGCTTCTCCGACGCGAAGATGTCCAGGTGGTTGGTGGGCTCGTCCATCAGGAGCAGGTTGCCCGGGCGAACCAGGAGCTTGGCCAGGGCCACACGGGCCTTCTCTCCTCCGGAGAGCACCGAGATCTGCTTGTCCGCCTCGTCGCCGGAAAAAAGAAAGGCCCCCAGCACCGAACGAATGAAGGTCTGGCTCATGCCGGGCGCGGCCAGCGACACCTCCTCCACCACCGTGTTACGGAAGTTGAGCTGTTCGGCCTGGTGCTGGGCGTAGTAGCTCATGGCCACGTTGTGGCCGTGGCGCGCAGCTCCCTGGTCGGGCGCAAGCTCGTGGGCGATGATCTTTAAAAGCGTGGTCTTGCCCGCGCCGTTTTTTCCGATGATGGCCACCCGGTCGCCCTTCTCCACTGTTAGGCCCAGGCCCTTATAAAGGATGTTGTCGCCGAAGGACTTGCCTACGTTGTCCAGGGTCACCACGTTGCGGCCCGATTCAGCTACGGCCGGGAAGCTGAAATCAATGGTCTTTTCCGTCTTGTAGGTCTTGACCAGCTCCATCTTCTCCACAAGCTTGAGCTTGCTCTGGGCCTGGCGCGCCTTGGTGGCCTTGAAGCGAAAGCGCTCCACGAACTTCATGGCGTCCTTCACCTTTTGCTCCTGGTTGGCGGCCGCGCGCTCCAGGACCTTCTCCTCCTCGGCCCTCTGCGTCAGATATTCCTCGTAGTTGCCCCGGTACTGCCGTATCCCCTCGCTCTCGAAGCTCACCACCCGGTTCACATGGCGGTTTAAAAACTCCCGGTCGTGGGAAACCAGGACCAGGGCGCGGTCGAAGCCGGCCAGATACTTGGACAGCCACTGGACCGTATCCACGTCCAGGTGGTTGGTGGGCTCGTCCATGAGCAGGATGTCGGGTTTCTGGTACAGCAGGCCCGCAAGCGCCGCACGGGTGCGCCAACCGCCCGAGAACTCGCCGAGCGGCCTCTCGTAATCCTTCGTGGAAAAGCCCAGGCCCAGCAGGATGCGTTCGGCCTGATGGGGGGCATAGAGGGTGTCGAAGTGCTCGCGGGTCTCGTAGAGGTTCGAGAGCCGGCGGCCCAATTCCTCCTGCTCATCGGCGGAGCGGGAGGCCTCCAGGGCCGCGGTCACGGCCTCGATGTCCGCCTCCACCCCCATCTTCCCCGGAACAGAGGAAAGCACCATGGACAGAAGCGAACCTTCCGGCAGATCCGTTACGTCCTGAGCCACGTACCCCAGCTTCACGCCCCGCGTGATGCGGATATCGCCCGCGCTGGGCGCAAGCTCGCCCATGATGAGGCGCATGAGGGAGGTCTTGCCCGAGCCGTTCCGGCCCAGAAGCCCGATGCGGTCGCCCGCCGCCACGAGAAAGGAAAAGTTCTCGCAGATGGCGCGCTCCCCGAAGTACAAGCTCACATTTTCCGCAACCAAAAGGCTCATTTCTTTCCATCCGTTTCAAGGCAGGGTCCGGAAGGCCGCCCAATCTAATGCAACCACGCTCCCAAGTCAAATGGGCGGGGGCGTGAAATGGCGTGGGGCGTCGTT
>JBFMHL010000053.1:0-30500 GCA_040753055.1 Thermodesulfobacteriota bacterium
CGATGCCGGGGAGCGTCAGGGTGGCCTGGAACAGCGCCAGCCCCGCCCCGATGAGCACCACGTTCAAAACCAGGGCCAGGTCCGCCGCCACGCCGGCGCCCAGGTAGTAGATCACCATGAACAGGATGACCAGGATGCCGCCCACCGCCGCAGCGAAGAGGCCGGAGTTGATGGAGTCGCGGCCCAGTGAGGGTCCCACGGTGCGCTCCTCCAGGATGGTCACCGGCGCCGGAAGCGAGGTGCGCAGCACGATGGCCAGGTCGCGGGCCTCCTCCAGGGTGAAGTCGCCCTCGATGATGGCTTCTCCGCCCGCGATTTTCTCCCGGATGACCGGGGCGCTCTTGACGGTGCCGTCCAGCACGATGGCCAGCTGCTTGCCCTCGTTGTCCTCGGTTATGTGCTCGAACAATATCGCGCCCCTGCGGTCGAACTTGAGGCCCACGTAGGGGTTGCCGTACTGACTGTCGGTGCGGACCCGGACCTCGCTGATGTAATCGCCGGTCATCAGGGTCTTTTTCTTCACCAGGATCTTGCTCTTGGTGACGCGGCCGGTTTCCCGGTTCCTGTGCTCGAAGGGCAGAAGCTCGGTCCCGGGCGGCAGGTTGACGGAGTCGGCGCCTTTGTTGGCCTCGTCCACCACCTTGAACTCCAGCTGGGCGGTTTCGCCCAAAAGCTTCTTGGCGCGCTCGGGGTCTGCGATGCCGGGGAGCTGGATCAGGATGCGCCGGGTCCCCTGCTTGCGGATTTCCGGCTCGGACACGCCCAGGGTATCCACGCGGGTCCGGATGATCTCCAGCGCGCGGTCCACTGCGTCGTCCGCTATCCCTTCCTTTTCCTTCTGGGGAAGCTCCAGGACCAGCGTCTGGTTTTCGCCCTCGTCCTGGCGGTTGGCCACGGTGAGCTTGTCGAAGTCCTCGCCGAGGATCTTCTGGAAGTCGTTGATGGCCTTGTCGCCCAGGAGCGTGATGCGGATCTTGTCACCCTCGCGGTCCAGGTCCTTATAGCGGATGTGGCCTCCGCGGAGATCCTCCCGGATGTCCTGGATCTGGCGCTCCATGGCGCTGTCCACGGCCTTTTCCGCTTCCACGGTAAGAACCAGGAACATGCCGCCCTGGAGGTCCAGGCCGAGGTTGATGATCTTGTGGGGCCAGATGGTGTCCGCCTCTTTCCACCCCTTGCTGGTGTCCGCGCGGCGGTAGTAGTCCACGCTGGGCATGAGCAGGACGACGGCCGCCGCAATCACGAGGCCGATGAGCGCTGCACGCCATGCAAAGCTTTTCAAGGTGAGCACCCCTTTCCAGGTCCCGCGTCTCCGCGGGAGTAACTATTATCCCCCTGCACGGAGCGTGGGGGGCTGTGGCCGGAAGCCTAAGGGATGAGGCTTGCGCCTGTCCCCGGTCCCGGCGGTCAGGATTTCTTCTTCTCGTCCGGCCCCACGGGCGCAGGGCCCGTTCCGGGCTTGTCCAGGCTGGCCACCGCGGCCTTCACGAACTTGACCCTCGTGTTCTGCGCGATCTCCAGTGTCACGGTGTTCTCGTCCACGCCCGAAACCGTTCCGTAGATCCCGCCGGTGGTGAGCACGCGGTCGCCTTTTTTGAGGCTGTCGCGCATGCGCTGCTGCTCCTTGGCCTGCTTCTGCTGGGGACGCAGCACCAGGAAGTAGAACACCGCGAACATGGCGATAAGCATGATGAAGAAGCTCATCCCGGATGCGCCGGCTCCCGGCGCGCCTCCGGGGGGAGTCCCGCCCGCATAGGCAATCGAAGCGAACAAATCACACCTCCAAATGGATGGCTATGGATGAATGTCTTTGAAAACGACCCGTGCCCGGCGCGCAAGGGGACCGGACGGATCGGACGCTATTCTCCGAAAACCCTGGCGAAGATGTCATCCACGTGGGCCAGGTGGTTCTTCACGTCGAAAATGGCCGCCAGCTTGTCCGGGGAAACCGCTGCCGTGATCTCCGGGTCGCGCTGGACCAGCGAGATGAAGCTCCCCTCGCCGGCGATGGCGGCCATGGCCTTTTCCTGCACCAGGCGGTAGGCGTTCTCCCGGGTCATGCCCGACTCGGTGAGGGCCAGGAGCACCTGCTGCGAGAAGATGAGCCCGCCGGAAAGATCGAGATTTTTCTGCATGCGCTCGGGATAGACCACCAGGTTCTCCACGAGCCCCGCCATGCGGTTCACCATGTAGTCGGCCAAGATGGTGCTGTCCGGCCCGATGACCCGCTCCACCGAAGAGTGGCTGATGTCCCGCTCGTGCCAGAGCGCCACGTTCTCCAGGGCGGCAAAGGCGTTGGAGCGCACCAGGCGGGCCAGCCCGCAGATGTTTTCCGACCCGATGGGGTTGCGCTTGTGGGGCATGGCCGAGGAGCCTTTCTGGCCCTTGGAGAAGAACTCCTCGGCCTCGTTCACCTCGGTGCGCTGCAAATGCCGGATCTCCACCGCGATCTTTTCCAAGGTCGCGGCAAGAAGCGCCAGGGAGCAGAAGAACTCCGCGTGGCGGTCCCGCTGGACCACCTGGGTGGACGCGGGCTCGGGCGTGAGCCCCAGCTTATCGCAGACGTACTCCTCGATCTGCGGCGGGATATTGGCGAAGGTCCCCACCGCCCCGGAGATCTTTCCCGCGGCCGCGGACCGGATTCCCGCCTCCACGCGGGCGCGGTCCCGGGAAAGCTCGGCGTAGAAGACGGCCATCTTCGTGCCGAAGGTTACCGGCTCGGCGTGCATGCCGTGGGAGCGGCCCATCATGGGCGTCATCTTGTGCTCGAAGGCGCGCTTCTTCACGGCGGCCATGAGGCGGTCCAAGCCCTTCAAAATGAGCTCGCCGGCCTGCTTCAAGAGATAGCCGAAGCTCGTGTCCAGAACGTCGGAGGAAGTCATGCCCATGTGTATGAACCGGGAGTCGGGCCCCACGTTCTCGGCCACGCTGGTCAGGAACGCAATGACGTCGTGGCGGGTGACCTTCTCGATCTCTTCTATGCGCGCAACGGAAAAGTCGGCCTTTTCCTGGATGACGGCCAGCGACTCGAGGGGGATCTTCCCCAGGGCCGCCCATGCCTCGCAGGCCAGAACCTCCACCTTGAGCCATGCGCGGTAACGGTTCTCGTCGGTCCAGAGGGCTCCCATTTCCGGGCGGGTGTAACGATGGATCATGTCTTTCTCGTAGCTTGTGGAATACGATGGATCAGGGGCGGCGGTTTGCTTCCGGGCGCCCTATAAAAAAGGGCCGCCCGGGGCCTTGGCGGATTCACCTTCCCGCGGGCCGGGGGAAAAGCCCCGGGCCCATGGCCGTACCGGCGCGGTCGTTATCGCTTGGGCGGCAGAGGTCTGGTTTGGTCCGACCTTCTGCTACCGGAAAAGAATCCCTGTGTCAACACGGGCGCAAGGGGGCGAAAACAAAAAAAGGACCCCTCCCCCGCCAAAGGGAAAGGGGTCCCGAGAAATTTGTCCCGAATCAGGAAGCCTTGGCCGCGGCCGCCGCCTTTTTCCTGGCCTCGTAGGCCCCGAAGATCCTCCCCTGGATCTGGATGATCGCCTGGAGGATGCCCAGGACCATGAATATTCCCACGAAGCGGATGATGAGGGTGGAGATGGCGTAGCTCCAGAACCCCTCGTCTCCCCTCTGCAGGTCCTTCTTGGCTTCCATGGCCGACTGGGTACTGTGGACCGCCTGCCCGGACGCCGGGGCCGCAACAGCCCCTTCCTCCGGTTGGGCGAAGACCGCGGGCGGGGCCGCCGCCGAAACCAGAACCGCCGCCAAAAGGAGGGCCGCCGCCATTGCCAGGGCTCGTGTCGTATTTCCGTTGCGCATCATAGGATTTCCCCTTTCTATCCGAACATGGCGATGAACATGCCGGCCGCGGCCGCGCTCCCGATGACGCCCGCCAGGTTGGGTCCCATGGCGTGCATGAGCAGGAAGTTGTGCCGGTCCTCCTTCTGGCCCGTCACCTGGGCCACCCGGGCGGACATGGGCACCGCCGAAACGCCGGCTGCGCCGATGATGGGGTTCATCTTATCCTTCAAGAACAGGTTCATGATGTGAACGGTGAGCACGCCGCCCACGGTGCAGACCGCGAAGTCAATGAGCCCGAACCCGAAGATGAGAAGCGGCTTCAGGCTCAGGAACTTGTCCGCTGCCATGGTGGCTCCCACGGAGATGCCCAAAAAGATGGTCACGATGTTCATGAGGGCATTCTGGGCGGTGTCGGAGAGGCGCTCCACCACACCGGACTCCCGCATGAAGTTGCCCAGCATGAACATGCCCATCAGCGGCGTGACGGCCGGAATGAGAATGCTGATGACCATGAAGGTGGAGAGCGGGAAGACGGTTTTTTCCAGCTTGCCCACGGGCCGGAGCTGCTTCATGCGGATCTTGCGCTGCTCCTTGCTGGTCATGAGCCGCACGATGGGCGGCTGGATGAGCGGCACCATGGCCATGTAGGAGTAGGCCGCCAGAGCATTGGCACCCAGGAGATGGGGGGCCAGCTTCTGGGTCAGGTAGATGGTCGTGGGTCCGTCCGCTCCCCCGATGATGCCCACGGAGGCGGCCTCCTGCAAGGTGAAACCGAAGAAGAGCACCCCGATGAAGGTGATGAACACGCCCAGCTGGGCCCCGGCCCCCACGATGAGGCTTTTGGGGTTGCTGATGAGCGGGCCGAAGTCGGTCATGGCCCCCAGGCCCAGGAAGATGACGCAGGGAATAACCTCCCACTCCACCCCGTAATGGTAGAAAATTTCCAGCAGGTGCCTTTTGCCGTCGGGGTCGAAGCCCATGAGGGGCACCAGGGGGAAGTTCACGGCCACGATGCCGAAGCCGATGGGCAGCAGCAGGAGCGGCTCGTACTTCTTCACCACCGCCAGGTAGATGAAGGTTCCGCCGATCACCCACATGATGACCATCTTGTAGCTCAGGCTGAAAATACCCGTCTGGGTGGTCAGGATGTGCTTGAGGATCTCGAAGAATGAATCCCACGTCATGGTGTTGGTCCTTTGGTTTCCGGTCCGCCGGCCGGTCCCGATCCCTTCGGGGCCTGCCGGAAAAAAACCCGATGCGGGCCTAGCACCCTTTTCTCTTGCCGCTCATCACCCCCGGGCGGCGCAGCTTCCTCATCCTCGGCCGTTTTTGGGGGTGCTGGCCGTTAAAGGATAAATAACGCGATGCGTCAAGATTTATTTTCGCACTTCACCTGGGACTGGCCGGGCATGAGCGAGGCGTCGGCCCGGATGGTGATCACCGCGCCGGAGCGCGTTTCCAGCTCCGCGATCTCGCGGCGCTTCCGGTTGTTCAGGTAATCGGCCACCAGGGACGGCACCGTTCCTTCCACCAGCCCCACGTCGGGCCGCAGGGCCTCCATGCGGAGGCGCCGCAAAAAGGACAGGGCCATGGTTTCCACCGAGGGCACCGAGCCTTTGCCCTGGCAGTGGCGGCAGGGGACGTAGCTTCCGTACTCCGCGGGCGGGCGGATGCGCTGTCTGGAAAGCTCCAGCAGGCCGAACTGGGTGATCTTTCCCACTTTCACCCGGGCCTTGTCGGTCTTCATGTAGTCCTTCACGGCCTTTTCCACGGCCGCGCGGTGCTTGCGCTCCCGCATGTCAATGAAGTCCACCACGATGAGCCCGCCCAGGTCCCGGAGCTTGAGCTGGCGCGCCACCTCCTCGGCGGCCTCCAGGTTGGTGGTGAGCGCGGTCTTCTCCACCGAGTCCTCCCGGGTGGCCTTGCCCGAGTTCACGTCCACGGCCACCAGGGCCTCGGTGGGGTTGATGACGATGGACCCGCCCGACTTGAGCGGCACCCGCGCCTCGAAGACCGAGGCGATCTTCTCCTCCACCTGGTGCCGGGAAAAGATGGGCTTGTCGTCCTTGTGGAGCTTGACCATCTTTTCGGAGCGGGGAGCGACGATCTTCACGAAGTCGCGGATCTCGTCGTACACCGCCGGGTCGTCCACCAGCACCTGGCTCACGTCCGGCGTGAAGTAGTCGCGCACGGCGCGGACCGCCAGGCTCATTTCCTTGTACAAAAGCGCCGGCGACTTCTCCTCCATGCCCTTTTTCTTGATGCTCTTCCACAGGCGCATGAGGTTTTTTACGTCTTTTACGAGCGCCGTCTTGGTCTGGCCGTTGGCCGCGGTCCGTACGATGTAGCCGAAGCCCTCGGGGACCTTGGCCTGGTCCATCACCTCCTTCACCCGCTTGCGCTCGGCCTCGTCCTCGATCTGCCGGGATACGCCCTTGCTGGGGGTTCCCGGCATGAGAACCACGTAGCTTCCCGCCAGGCTGATGAAGGTGGTGAGCATGGCGCCCTTGCGGCCCACCGGGTCCTTCACCACCTGGACCAGGAGTTCCTGGCCCGTGGATAGAAGGTCGGTGAAGCCCGACTGGCCGTCCGGGGTGTCCTTATAATAGTCGTGGTGGATCTCCTGCTTCTGCAAAAAGCCGTGGCGGTCCGCGCCGTACTCCACGAACACGGCCTGCAGGCTGGGCTCCACCCGGGCGATGACGCCCTTGTAAATGTTTCCGCGGGTAATCTCCCGGGCCGCCGTCTCGATGGCAAAATCAACCAGGTCGTTGTCCTTGACGATGGCGATGCGGCACTCTTCGGGATCAACCGCGTTGATCAGGATCTTGGTTGTCATTTGGTTTGCGCCAAAAATGGGTGTTTATGAAAAACCGTCGCAAAAGTTTTCCGATGGAGCCTGGCGGGCTTTTCCCATCCTTTTGCGTCCCAAGCGGAAAGGGCCTGCATCGCCCGCGGCCATTGCCGGGACTTGCGGAGCGGCCTGCTGCCTGGAAGCTCATGAAAGCCGTATGGAAGCAAAAGAGAGGGCGGAGAATCGGGCAAGGCCGATCTCTCCCAAAGGGGGGTTTCCCCTCCCCCGGGGAAGCCTCTCTTTCCTAATTTTTCGCGTCTTCCTCGAATCTCCTCCCGGGGCGCGGCAGGCGGGCGTGTCGGCCCCGGAGCCGGGACCGGGAGGGAAACAATCGGGAACGGGGAAAATATCCCGGCCCAAGTCGCGTAGTTAGATAATGGCAAAGCAAGTGCAAGTCAAGACCCATCCCCCGGCTGGCGGCTGCCCGCTCTTGCGGATCGGGCGGAGGCGGAGTACAAGGGGGCCTGATCTCGGGAATACGGAAAGGCCTTTGCCTTGGCGAAAAAAGATGCAACCCCCGGTGTGTACGCGGCCCGGAGCCTGGGGCTCTCCTTCACCCTCCACCCCTACGACTTCGTGGAACGCGGAGGGGCCCCCGGAGCGGCCGAAAAGCTTCAAGTCCCCCTGCATTCGGTGGTCAAGACCCTGGTCATGGAGGATGACGCGGGACGCCCTTTCCTCGTGCTGATGCACGGTGACCGGGAGGTGGACCGCAAGGCCCTGGCCGCGGCGATCCGGGCGAAGAAGGTCTCCCCCTGCAACCCGGAAACGGCCCAGAAGCACACGGGCTACCTGGTGGGCGGCATCTCCCCGCTGGGAGCGAAGAAGGCCATGCCCCTGTATGTGGAAAGCTCCATCTGCGATCTTCCCGAGATCTATCTCAACGCAGGCCGCCGCGGGCTCCTCATGAAGCTGGATCCCCGGGAGCTCTGCCGCGCCCTGACCGCCGTAGCGGTGCACGCGGCCGCGGCCGGCTGAAGGCGGCGTCTGCTTCCCGTTGCGGCAAGGACCCTGGATGAACAGTGTGTTGGTAACAGGCGCGGGAGGCTTCCTGGGCCGCTTTCTCCTGCCGTTTCTTGCAGGACGCGGCTTCACCGTCCACGCAGCGGTGCGCCCGGGCTCGGAGAAGCCCGGCGGGGCCCATTTCTGCCATGAGGCCGACCTGCTTTCGCCGGGCGCAGCCGGGCGCCTTGCGGAGTCCGTCCGGCCCTCCCATCTGGTCCACCTGGCCTGGTGCTCCGAGCCCTCCACCTACCTCTCCTGCCCGGACAACCGGGCCTGGGTTTCCGCCTCCCGGGAGCTTGCCGCTGCCTTTGCCGAGGCCGGAGGCCGGCGGGCGGTGTTTGTAGGCTCCTGCTACGAGTACGCCACCGGCAGCGCCCCGCGCTCGGAGGCCGAAACGCCTCTCTCGCCGGAAACCCTTTATGGCGCGTGCAAGAAAGAGCTTTTCCTCTCTCTTCTCCAATCCTTTTCCGGAACGGGGACCTCCTTTTGCTGGGCCCGGCCCTTTTTCCTCTTCGGCCCCGGCGAAAAGCCCGGCCGCCTCGTCTCCCTGGTTGCGAAACGCATCCTGTCCGGCCGGGAGACGCCGCCCGTCCTGGGCGGCCTGGTCCGGGACTACCTGTACATCGAGAATGCGGCCGCGGCTCTGGCCCTTCTCGTCCAATCCGAGATCGCCGGGCCGGTAAACCTGGCCTCAGGCGCAGGGGTGACGCTCCGCTCCCTGGTGCTTGGGCTCTGCGCACATCTGGGCGGAGAGGATCTGGTGCAATGGGCCGCCGACAAGGAGGGCAGGCACGCCCCCCGGATCGTCGCCGATGTCGCCCGCCTGCGGGACGAGGCCGGATTCGCCCCCCGTTTTTCCCTGGAGGAGGGCCTTGCCGCCACCGCCCGCTGGTACCTGCAGCCCTCCCGCAACCGGTAAAATAGCGGATAAACCTGGGGCCGCACCGAAATTCCGCTCCAAAGGCTTGCGCCCGCGCACCTGCTTTGATTATAAGGGTCCTGAATCCATGAGCGGCTTCAGGTGGTCCGGATGCATGGAAGGTCGCGGCCGACAGTACTGGATGTACGGCGGCCGTGACCTGACAACGCAGACGGGCCGCATGGGACCGCCCCGAAGGGCGGAAAAGGACTTTCACCTAAGAGAAAACATCGCTCTTGGCAATAATGCCCCAGCGATGGGCTTTGGCTTTAGTCCGTCACGGATTCAGGAGGATCCTTCCACTTTCCCAGACAGCCGCTTGCGACCAGTGGAAACGGGAGCCGGAAGGGCCGGCCTCCCCCATCATCGCTCCAGCAAAAGGCGTTCAACGGCATGCACATTCTCGCGGATATCACCCATCCGGCGCACGTCCACTTCTTCAAAAACGCCATCGCCCTGTGGCGGCGCGCCGGGCACAAGGTCACCATCACCACGCGGGGAAAAGACATCACCCTGACCCTGCTGGACAACCTGGGCCTGGCCTACACCCACCTGGGGCCGGCCAGTGTCGGCCTTTCGGGCCTGGCCCGGGAGCTTCCCGTCCGCGATTGCAAACTCGCCCGGGTCATCCTGCGGGAAAAACCCGACGTGCTGGTGGCCATCGGCGGCGTGTTCATCGCCCACGCAGGCTTTCTCACCCGGACCCCCTCCGTGGTCTTCTACGACACCGAGAACGCCCGGCTCCAGAACCTCATCACCTACCCTCTTTCCACCCTGGTGGTCACGCCCGACTGCTATGAAGCCTGGGCTCCGAAGAAGAAAAACATTCGCTACGCCGGGTACCACGAGCTGGCCTACTGCCATCCCCTGCGCTTCACCCCGGACCCCGCGGTGCTCTCCCTCTTCGGCCTCAAGGAGGGTGAGCGCTTCATCGTGGTGCGCCTGGTTTCCTGGGGCGCCACCCACGACGTTCTCGACAAGGGCGTGACGGACGCCGAAATGGCGGTTGGCCGCCTTTCCGATTTCGGCAAGGTCCTGATCACCTCCGAGCGGCCGCTCCCCGGCGCCCTGGAAAAGCACCGCATCACGGCCAGCCCGGAGCTGGTCCACCATCTCCTCTACTACGCCGACCTTTTCATCGGCGAGTCGGCCACCATGGCCTCCGAGTCCGCCTGCCTGGGCACGCCGGCCGTGTTCGTCTCCACATCGGTGCGGGGCTACACCAACGAGCAGGGGAGAAGGTACGGCATCACCTTCACATACTCCGACCCCGACACGGGCGAGGCGGAGGCCTTGAAAAAAGCCGAGGAGATCCTTGCCGACCCGGAAGGGAAGAAGAAGTGGCGGGAAAAGTCGGCCGCCATGCTCCGGGACAAGATTGACGTCACCGACTTCATGGTAAACCTCATCACGGAGCGCTTCGATCCGGCCCGGCGAGGGGGGAAAAGATAACGGCAAAAAACTTTTACGGGGGAGGGGGGCAAATCCCTCTTGAAAAGAGCGGCTTTTCCCTTCTCCCCCGCCTCCCCTCCCCCCTTTCCGTAAAACTTCTTGATGCGGTCATCAGGGAGATCAGCAAAGAAGGTGCAATGAAGAACACAAGGCAAATCACAGAATACAAAAGACGAACCGAGGGTTATGAAGCCCAGTTTTCAGGGAGACTGTGCCCGACATGAGTAGTCTCGACTTCCAAAGAAACGCCGCAGCCTTTTCCCAAAGCCTGGAGAAGGTCCTGGCCTGGTCCCGGAGCCGGGATTACGAGGGCTACTCCAAGTTCGACGCCTTCAACAGCCCGGTGGTGAAGGCCCTGAGCCTGAACTCCAAGTACCTGCGCATGGTGATAAGCCCTCTGTGGGCCCGCTCGCCCGTCAACCTCCGGCCCCTGTTCCTCACCACTGTTTCGCGCAACCCCAAGGGGATCGGCCTCTTCGCCACGGCTTACATCCGCCGCTACCGGGTTTCGGGCGACCCCGCCGACCTGGCCGAGGCCGAAAACCTCCTTGCCTGGCTTTCCCGAAACCACTGCCCCGGCTTCTCGGGCATGTGCTGGGGCTACGACCACGACTGGCAGAACCTGCACTTCCTGGCGCCCAAGTACACCCCCAACATCGTGGTCACCGGAAACATCGCCTACGCATTCCTGGAGGCCTACGAGCTCACCGGAAAAGCCGAGTACCTGGGCTGCGCCCGCTCGTCCGTCGCCTTCATGCTGAAGGACCTGGAGACGCCCTTCCGCAGCGAAACCATGCGCTCCATCTCCTACATCCCGGGCAACAACTGGGCCGTGCTGAACATCAACGGCCTGGCCGCCGCCATCATGCTCCGGGTCTGGAAGCACACCAAAGAGGACGTGCTGGCTGCGGAGGCGAAAAAGCTCATCACGTTCCTCCTGGACAAGCAGACGGACTACGGCGCCTGGCACTACGCCTGGCCCGCCAAGACCAGCAACGTGAAGCACGACAATTACCACACCGGGAACGTGCTGGACTGGATCCTGGACTACATCACGCTTTCGGGTGACCGGAGCGTGCGAGACCGCTTCGAGAAGGGCCTGGTCTTCTTCCGCGACCATCTCTTCACCGAAGAGGGCGCGCCCAAGTGGCGGTCCGACCGCACCTTCCCCCTGGACGTGCACGGCGCGGCCCAGAGCATCGTAACCCTGGCCAAGGCCGCGGTGGAGTTCGACCCGTCCTACTTCCCCCACGCCGTCCGCACCGCCGGATGGGCGGTCCGGACCCTCCAGGCGCCCGAGGGCTGTTTCTACTACCAGCAGGGCCGCTTCATGACGAAAAAATACACCCTCATGCGCTGGTGCAACGCATGGATGGCCGTGGCCCTGGCGAGCCTGCTCCTGGCCGGCAAGACCCTCGGGGAACAGGGGGGAAAACCGTGTGCGGCATAGCGGGAATCGTTGGGCCGGGCGCCCATGCCGGGCTGTGCCGGGACATGGTGGCGGCCATCGGCCACCGGGGCCCCGACGCACGGGGCGACTTCTTCGACGGAACGGCGGCCCTGGGCCAGGCCCGGCTCTCCATCATAGACCTCTCCACCGGCGACCAGCCCATGGCCAACGAGGACGGCACGGTATGGATCGTCTACAACGGCGAAATATATAATTACAAGGAGCTGCGGGAGGATCTCGTGGCCCGCGGCCACCGCTTCGCCACGGAGTCCGACACCGAGGTCCTGATCCACGGCTACGAGGAGTGGGGCGTAAACTTCCTGCCCAAGCCCGACGGCATCTATGCCTTCGCCATCTGGGACCAGCCCAGGAAAAGGCTGGTGCTGGCCCGCGACTACTTCGGGGTGAAGCCGCTGCATTACCAGACGAGCGGCTCTACCATCCGCTTCGGCTCCGAGATCAAGGCCGTTTTGGCCGACCCCTCCGTGCCCCGGTCCGTGGACCTGCAGGCGCTCCACGCCTTCCTGAACCTCCGCTACATCCCCGGCGAACGCACGCTGGTGGCGGGGGTAAAAAGGCTTTTGCCCGGCCATGCCCTGGTGTTCGAGAACGGCCGGGCGACCACCACCCGATTCTTCCGGCTCCCTCCGCCCCGCCCCGAGAAGCGCAGCGAAGAGGAGTGCTTGGAGGGAATCCGCCACTACCTGCGCCGGGCCGTGGTCAAGCAGCTGGTGGCCGACGTGCCCGTGGGCGTCTATCTCTCCGGGGGCATGGACTCCAGCACCCTCGTGGCCTTCATGGCCGAGGCCGGAGTGAACCCCATCCGCACCTTTTCCCTGGGCTTCAACGAGCCCACGGACGAGCTCTCCGACGCCCGCATCGTGGCCGAGCGCTTCGGCACCGAGCACCACGAGACCACGCTCTCGGCAGACCCCCTGCAGAGCTTTCCCAAGGTCACCTGGTTCGCCGAGGAGCCCAAGGAGAACATCCTTCAGGGCTACCTGCTGGCCGGCTTCGCCCGCAGGAGCGTGAAGGTCGTCCAGGGCGGCCTGGGGGGCGACGAGATCTTCGCGGGCTACGCCATCGACAACTTCCTGTACCCGGCCCGGAACATCCACCGCCTGGTGCCGGGGGCCTTGTCCCGCGGCCTCCTGGCCCCCCTCTCCCGGCTCCTCTACTCGGCCCAGGCAAAAACCGGGGCCATCGCGGCGGACGAGTACCGTCGCGGCCTGCAGCTCCTGTGCGCCGCCGGCGACCCACGGCGCTTCTATCTCATCTTACGCAACGTGTGGGACCACGACACCGGGGCCTTTTCCCGGTTCTACGGCCCGGTTTTGCAGAAAGCGGCGCTCGCCCCGGTGGAGGACGCCTTCGCCCCCTTCTTCACCCCCGAGGCGGGTGACGGGCTCTCCCAGGCGCTCTGGGCCGAGTTCCACACCAAGATGGTGGACGACTTCCTGGAAAACGAGGACCGCACCTCCATGGCCAATGGGCTGGAGGTGCGCGTGCCCTTCCTGGACCGGGACCTGGTCTCCTTCGCCATGACCATCCCGCCCGCGCTCCTCATGAAGGGAAACAGCACCAAGTACCTGTTCCGCAAGGCCATGGGCGGAATCCTGCCCGAGCACACCCTGCGGAAGAAGAAGTGGGGGTTCACCTTCAACCCCTACTACCAGTTCCAGAAGGACTTAAAGAGCACCGCGGAACGGATTCTGACGAAAAAAAGGGTTGAGGAACGGGGATGGTTCAACTACGGTTTCCTGCGGAAAATCCTGGACCATCCGCCCCATCCCAGATTGCGTTGGCATTACTTCTTCCTGTGGCTCGCCATGGGACTGGAGATATGGGCCGGGCAGTTCCTGGAAGGCGACATGAAGAACCCCAAGCTGGCGCTGGAAGATTTCACCTGTTAAAGTTAAACAGTTACGCGAACAGGCTTCTACATGGACATCAAGGCCTACGCCCGAAAAATCTACACGCGGCTTCCCGTTCCCTTGCGCGCCGCGGCCCTTTGGGCCAGCCGGCCCCAGAACCTGAGGCCGGTGCTGGGCCCTCTGACCTACAATCAGGACGGTCTCGCCACCCGGCACAACGCGGACTTTATGAAAGACCCGGATTTTGCGCGCGCCTACGGGGCTGGATGGGAGACGGGCTCCTGGGACGGCCCTCTGCACTGGAGGCTTCACGTGATCCTCTGGGCCGCGGCAAGGGCGGCCGCGATTCCGGGCGACTTCGTGGAATGCGGTGTGAACAAAGGCGGCTTCTCCCGGGCCGTGATCGAGTACCTGGACTTCGGCGGCATGGCGAGGACCTTCTGGCTCCTGGACACCTTCCAGGGGCTCGCCGGGTCCCAGCTCTCGGAATGCGAGCGCGCCCGCGGGATCACTGCCGGCGGCTACGAGGAATGCTGGGATGCCGTGATCCGCACCTTCGCCCCCTTTCCCAACGTTACCCTTGTGCGCGGCATGGTCCCGGACACGCTAGCCCGGGTGACAGCGCCAAACGTTGCCTATCTTTCTGTGGACATGAACTGCGCCGAGCCGGAAATCGCAGCCCTGGAGTTCTTCTGGCCCCGGCTTTCCTCCGGCGCCGTAGTGGTGCTGGATGACTACGGCTGGAAGAAGCACATCGAGCAGAAACAAGCCCACGACGCCTTTGCCAGGAAAAAAGGCGTCCCCCTCCTGAGCCTGCCCACGGGCCAGGGACTGATTATTAAACCCTGAGGTTTTTCGCGGTGAACCCGGCAAACGCGCTTCGCAAGCTTAAGCTGTACGCATCCATGGTGGCCTACGGGAACGCCCATAACCGGGACTTCGCCCGGGAGCACTGGGACTTCTTCGCCCGCATGGACGATTTCCTGGCGCCTTACGGCGGCCTGGCGGGTAAACGAGTGCTGGATGTGGGCTGCGGCAAGGCCGCCTGGCTCACCCTGCTGTGCGCCGGCGCAGGCGCCATTGCCACCGGCATTGACACCGAGGTGGTGGAGCCCGGCTTCCGCTTTTCCAAATATGCGGGGATCCTTCGCAAAAACGGCCCGGAGCGCTTCGCACGCACGCTCGCCTGGGAGCTTCTCTACGCACGGCCCTACTTTCGGGAGCTGGCGGCCCAGGCAGACTTCGTCCTCCCCTTTTCCAAGGTGGACGCGCGGCCCGTGTCCGTGACCGAGCTTCCCTTCGACGACGACACCTTCGACTACGCGGTGTCCCACGAAGTTCTGGAGCACCTGCCCGACCTGGAGGCGGCCGCCGACGAGATAGCGCGGGTGGTGAAGCCCCAGGGGCTGACCTATCTCTACGTGCACAACTTCGCCTCCATCTCCGGCGGGCACCATATCGCCTGGAAGTACCCCGACACCGAGCCGTCGGACTCGGTCCCCCCCTGGGACCACCTGCGCGAAAACCGCTTCCCCGACATCCCGTCCTGGATCAACCGGGTGCGGGAGAAGGATTTCCGGGCCATATTCGAGCACAGGTTCCACATCCTGGCCTGGCTCCCCACCCACGAGGAAGGGACCAGCCTGCTCACCCCGGAGATCATGGCCGAGCTTCCCGACTTCTCCCGCCAGGAGCTCCTGACCAAGGGCTTCATCATCGTGGGCCGGCCGAAGAAAAAGAAGCATTAACGAGGGAGGCCGACGGGGACCGCGAGGACCCGAGGGGATCGCATTCGGATGCGGGACCGGGCGGCGAGGAAAAGAATGAAGATCCGCAAGTACATCACCGAAGGCGTCAAGCTGGCCGCCGTGCCGCTGGCCATGAAAACCGGCCGCACCTTTTTTCCGCCCTCCGTGGCGGCCCTCCACCTGACCCGGCGCTGCAACTCCCGCTGCGCCATGTGTAGCTTCTGGCAAAAGGATTACGACGCCGGCGAGGAGCTTTCCACGGAGCAGGTCTTTTCGCTCATGAAGGACATCAAGGCGCTGGGGGTCTCCTTTCTTTCCATCTCGGGGGAGGGGGAGATCTTCACCCGCAAGGACGCCTGCGAAATTTTCCAAAAGGCCCGGGACCTGGGCTTCGATTACACCATCAACTCCAACGGGCTTTATCTCCCCGACGAGTTTGTCGCGCGCGTGCACGACCTTCGGCCGCACCACATGATCTTCGGCCTGGACACGGTGAGCGACGAGGTCTACGAGAAGGTCCGGGGGGTGCCCCGTGGCCTTTCCAAGGTCAGCTCCTCCATCTCGCGCCTCCTGGATGCCGGCTACAGGAATGTCTCCGTGGGGTCGGTGATCTTGCCGCAAAACCTGGACGAGCTCCTTCCGCTTGCAGACATGGCTCTTTCCCGCGGGCTCTCCGCCATCCGCTTCACCGCGTTTTCGCCCGTGGGCTTCGGTATGACCTGGTCCCAGGAGGAGCTGGCCGCCTTTGCGGATTCCGCGTTCCTCTCCCGGCTTGCCAAAGTTATCTCGGCGCTGCTGGCCCACAAGCAGGAGCACGGCATCATCTCCAACTCCGTCTCCTACCTGCGCCGGGTGCCCGAGTACTACGCCTCCGGGTTTTCCTACAAGCCTGCGCCCTGCGTCATCGGCGTTTACAACATCCTGGTGCTTCCCAACGGCGACGTGCCGGCCTGCGGGTTCCGGGGGCCTTCCGCGGTGGTGGGGAACGTGAAACGGCAATCCATCGCCGACATCTGGAAGAGCGCCGCCTACCAGGAGCAGAGGAACCGGATCGCCCGCTGGCAGTGCCCCACCTGCTGGCTCTCCTGTTACGCGGAAAACAACCTGCGCTTCAATCCCAGCACCATGGCCGCCGCCAACCTGGCGGCCCTGCGCAGGGCGCTGGCCATGGGGGTATAGTCCCCGATAATAGCCGTCAACCCTTCACGCTTGTTCGCCAGGATAACTCCGCCCCATGCTCTTTCAATCCTCTGGCTTCCTCTTCATCTTCCTCCCCCTGTTTCTCCTGTGCATGGCACTGGCGCCGGCCGGAAGGCCGCGGGCCTTGTGCATCCTCATCTTCTCGTACCTTTTTTACTCGGGGAGCGAGCCCTACTTCCTTCTTCTGCTCCTGACCTCCTCGGTGGTGGATTACACGGCGGCCATCCGGCTTTCCCGCGCCCGGACGCCCCGGAGGAGAAAGGCCTGGCTCGTCCTTTCCATCTGCGTGAACCTGGGCCTGCTGGGCTTCTACAAGTACGGCGGGCTCATCGTCCCCTATCTCGCGCCCCTGCGGGATCTCCTGGCCGTGCCACTTCCCAACAAGCGCTACTTCATGACCTTCGCGCTTCCGGCCGGCATCAGCTTCTATACCTTTCAGACCATGTCGTACACCATTGACGTATACCGCGGCCGGCTTTCCCCGGAGAAGAGCTTCCTGGGCTTCTGCAACTATGTGGCCTACCTGCCCCAGCTCATTGCCGGCCCCATCGAGCGCTTCGGTCACCTCTTCCCCCAGCTCCATGAAATGGCGCTGAAAAAAACCAAGCCCCAGTGGTCCGCAGGCCTGGACCGGCTGGCCCTGGGCGTGGCCGAGAAGCTCTTGATCGCCGACTCCTGCGGCCTCATCGTGGACATCGTGGCCCAGAGCAACCCGGAGCAGAGCTTCCTCACCGCCTGGGCCGTGGCGCTGGGCTTCGGCATGCAGATCCTCTTCGACTTCGCCGCCTACACCCACATGGCCATCGGCATCTCGCTGCTCCTGGGGGTCAAGCTGTCGGAGAACTTCCTGTCCCCCTACCAGGCGCCCAACCCCCAACAGTTCTGGAGGCGCTGGCACGTCACCCTGTCCAACTGGTTCCGCGACTACCTCTTCATCCCCCTGGGCGGCTCCCGCAAAGGGAGCTTCCGCACCTTCCTCAACATCTTCATCACCTTCGCCCTGTGCGGCCTGTGGCACGGCGCCGGATGGAACTTCGTGGCCTGGGGCGTTTTCCACGGCGTACTGGTGGGCGGATACCACCTCATCAAACGCATATTCCCGCGCATCACCCTTCCCCGGTTCCTGGGCGTGGGCCTGACCTTCCTCCTGGTGCAGACCGCCTGGGTCCTGTTCCGGATCACGGATGCCGGCCAGGTGGGGGCCATCTGGAAAGCCATGTTCGGCGGGGCTCCCGTGTCCCTGGGGGTGCTGTCGCCGGCGGACATCCTCTTCCTCGCCCTGGTCACCGCCATCAGCCTCTTCGCTCCCAACGCGCAAAAACGCTGGCCGGGCAGCTCGGGCTGGCCGGAGTCCGTCCTTCTTTGGGCCCTGGCCCTGTTCGCGGTGTTCAACTCGCCGCAGATCAACCAGTTCATTTACTTTCAGTTCTGATGGGGCGGGCCATGACCGGCGAAGAATACCCGACGGATGAGCAGGGCTTCGGAAAGCGGGACCGGAAAACCGACCGGAGAAGGCTATATGCCGGTATCGTCCTTCTTCTCATAGTCGTGGCGGCGGAGGTCCTTATCGGCGGCCGCCTGCAGAATGAGTTCCTGGCGGGCCTCTCCGACAACGGTAAGAACGACTGGGCCACTCAACGCTACCTGGACCCTTCCGGGAGCATTCCCGTGGTCCCCAAGCCCGCGGGTGTGAAACGGCTTCTTTACATTTCCAACTCCCACGGGCTCACCGGAGGCAAGGTGAGCCGGCATCTGCAGGCTCTTTTGAACCGGCTCTTTCCGGGCCGCTTCGAGGTCCTGGACCTTTCCACAGGCGGCGTGTTCGCTCCCGAGATCCTGGAGCGCCTGGCTTCGGGGCTGGACGCCAAACCCGACGCGGTAATCCTGGCGCCCGCCTACATCTCCTTTTCCGACCGCATGAAGCTCTCCCGGCAGAGGCTCTCCGCCCGATCCTTCTTCAACGGCTCGGTTTTTTCCAAGCTCCCTGCGGCCTTTTTTCTCCGCAACTGGGACATCACGCTGTTCACCGACACCCTGGCCGCACGCTGCATCAAGCTCTTCCGCCATCGTAACGCGCTCCGGGATCTTTGGGAAAAGCCCCTGGCGGGCTCCATCCGCAAGGTCTTTCCGGAAAAAGGGGTGCTTTTCCTGGAGGTGGACGAGGACCAGAACTGGCGCTTCCCCGAGGGCTTCGACCACAATCTTTTCAACTGGCTGCTCTACAGCCTGGGAAGGAAAAGCCACCTCAAGGACATGGAAGCGGCCGTCCGCCTGGTGAAGAACAACCACCTGCCGCTCCTCGGGCTCAACATGCCCGTGGACTGGGACAAGGACCCCCACGAGCGCAACGACAAGGACGTCGCCCGGTACCAGGAAACTCTCCGGAAGGCCTTTTCCGGGGCGGACCTCTACATGGACTACGAGAACACCTTCCCCAAGGAGTTCAGCACCTACGACGCGCTGCACCCCAACTGGTTCGGCGCCAGGCTCCACGCCCTGGACATCGCTCTGCGGCTCAGGCAGATGGGAGTGATAGATTCCGGCGTATCCCCCGAGGAGATCGCCCGAGCGTTCACCGAGAGCGACGAGGCGCTGAGCGACGGGTACCGCAAAGAGGTGGACGGCAGCTATCCGCCCATCACAACTCCTCCGGGCATGCGGCGTTACGACATCTTCGAGCCGGAAAACGCGCGGGATATCCTGCGCCGGTTGGCCTCGGCGGGCCCGGCGAACTCCAAGGTGCGCGAGATGATCATCCAGCTGTGCCTGCGCATCCGCTTCTGGGAAGAGATGCCTTTCAACTACTCTTCCCAAGGCTTCACCGGCTACGATGTGGTCTTTTACCCCGCTCTTTCCTCGGAGATCGCCAAGGCCCGGCAACGCGCGGATTTCTTCAAGAACGCCCTGGAAGACTTCCAGGGAAAGAGGCTCGCCGCCTGCCCCGTGCCCCAGATTGGCAACAACAAGCCGGAAGAAATTCGCATGGGATCGGTCCTGGACAAGCCTGTCGAGATCAGGAGCTACACATCCGTTGAGAAAATCCGCATCCTGCAATATCTTGTGCCGGGTTCGGAAAGGACCATCGCCTTCGGCCTCATGCCTCCCCGGGGAAGCTCGGGCTGCTTGCGCAACGACATTTTCGGGGACGGCAGCTTTGCTCTGGGATGCCTCGTGAGCGACCCCTTCGTGATGCCTCCCTGGGCTTCGGGCCTGGCTTTGAAGCAGAAATGGGGCTTTTAAGGACAAGGACTTCCGTATGCCGGAGCAAGAGACGGCCAGGCCGGGATTTCTGGAGAGGCTGAAAAAATCCCGGGCTCTGAAGATATCCCAAGCCGCGTGGCTGGTTCTGGTCGCCTGCTTCGTGGCCTGGTACTTTTCCCGGAACTTCGCCGAACTCTCCCGTTACGCCTTCCACCCCCGGCTCGGATGGCTGGCGGCCGCCCTCGCCCTGGCCACCCTGCGAAGGCTCATCGGCGGCATCCGATGCGTGGACATCGCCCTGTACCCCTCCACGCCGTGGACCCGGCGGAACGTGTTTGGCCTCCTGTCGGCCTACTTCATCTCCGGGCTCGCGGTCTACATCCCCGGAAACGTATGGTTCATCGCAAACCGCATCTACCTGACCCAGAAGCAGGGGCTCACCACCATGAAGTCCTCCCTGGCGCTTGCCTACGAGATGGGGCTGAACGCCTGGACGGCCCTGGTGCTGGGGTCCTTCGCCGGGATCGGGCTCCTGGTCAAGGGCAAGCTGACTCTCGGCTTTCTTCTGGCGGCTTTCGTCGTTTTGTCCTTTTTCTTATTCCACGAAAAAACCGTAAACGCGGTGCTCGTGCGAGTCAACCGCCGGCTCCGGCGCCCCCACTCGCCGGTTTCCATAAAGCCCGTCTGGGCGTCCCGGGTCCTGGGCTGGTCCTTTCTGTTATGGACCGTGGGAGGCTTGAGCCTGGTCTGCGTACTGAAGGCCTTCTGCCCCGAGGTGCCCGCAAACCCCGTCTACGTCACATCGGCCCTTTCGCTCGCCTGGGTCATCGGCTTTCTCACTCCCTGGGCGCCTTCCGGCCTGGGGATCCAGGAAGGGCTCCTGGTGTGGTTCCTCTCGGCCTACCCCGCTCCGGTGCCTTTGATCGCGGCGGTGTGCCTGCGCCTCATGTATGTGTTCGAGGATGTGTTCTGGGCATCGCTGGTTCTTATGTTCGGCAACCGACAATCGCTTAAGAGGACCTGATCCCGTTGAAAACCGTGAATGAAAACGACAAATCCTACTTCAACCGTTTCCAGGAAGGGTACAACCCGTACTGCGCGCAAGACCTGGAAAGGATCATCAGCCCGCTCGATTCGATGCTCAAAGGGCAGGGGACCGCACTGGCCGCGGAGATCGGCTGCGCTTCCGGCCAGTTCTCCCGCCGCCTGAAGGACCGCTACCCCGGCTTGCGGCTGCTTGGAATCGACATCGCCGAAAAGGTGCTGGCCTCCTATCCCTATGGAAAAATCCTGGGCAGCGTGTTCGAGCTGCCGCTCGCGGACGGCTGCCTGGACCTCGTCTGCCTGCCGGCCGCCCTGCATCACTTTTACCCCTTCGATCGCTCCCTCAAGGAAATTGCGCGGACCATCAAAGCCGGCGGGTGGCTCTACTGCCTGGAGCCCAACTTCTACCATCCGCAGCGGCGGTTCTTCATGCGCTTCGGATGGCTCTATCGTCTCTATCGCAAGGCCAACGACGTGCCCATCCGGCCGGAGGCTCTCGTTTCGCTGCTTTCCGGCATGGGCTTTGACATCGAGCGGCTGGAGTACGTAAACATCTTCTTCCGGAATCCGTCCTTCCTGCAAAGGATGCAGAACGCTCTCTACAGGTCCACGCCCCGCACCCGGTTTGACAGGCACATCCTGCCCTGGTTCCTGCTGCTGGCGCGAAAGCGGGCATAAAAAAAAGCGGCCCGCCATGAGGCGAGCCGCTTTTTAACCCTGGCGTCCGCAAATGCTTCTGGATTAGACGGCCTCCTTCAAAGCCTTGCCCGGTTTGAACTTTACCGTGGTGGTGGCCTTGATCTTGATCTCCTGGCCGGTTTGGGGATTGCGTCCCTTGCGGGCCTTCCTCTTCACCTTGGAGAAGGTGCCGAAGCCCACCAGCGTCAGCTTTCCGTCCTTTTTCTTCAGGGCGGCCTTCACGCTCTCCATGAAGGAGCCGAGTGCGGCCGATGCCTGGGCCTTGGTGATGTTGGCGTCTTTTGCCATCCTGTCAATCAATTCCGGCTTCGTCATTTGTTGCCCCCCCTCTTCTTTTTAATGCTACGGTTAAAAGCCGCGAATGCTGCGGCGCCAGGGCTTTGGAAAGCTCATCCTCCCGCCGGGCCGCGCCCCATGCGGGCGCCCCAGTAGGGCGATGCCGGAAACCTGCATTTCCGCAAAACAAGCGGACGCCCGCTCGCCCTGCTTCCGGTGCGTATCCGCCCCGGGGAAATGCTGGATTTTCCGGCTTCTATCAATCGCTCCGGCTTTGTGGGAGCCGGAAGCGAAGAGCTGGCATCATAAATTTAGCAATTTATACAGCCCAATAACAGCTCTTGTCAATGGGAAAGTGAGGAAAATTGCGGGTTTTTTAAAAAAAGCCCTAAAATAGAGCCGCAACATAGTCCTCGGGCGCGAACTCCTTGAGATCGCTCATCTTTTCACCAAGGCCGATATAGCGCACCGGAAGCCCCATCTCGTGGCAGATGCCGATGAGCGCCCCGGCCTTGGCCGTTCCGTCCAGCTTCGTCACCACCAGACCCGTAAGCGATATGGCCTCGTTGAACAGCCGCGCCTGGGCCACCGCGTTCCCGCCCGTGGCCGCATCCAGCACCAGCCACACGTCGTGGGGCGCTCCGTGGATGCACTTTCCCGCCGTCCGGTAGACCTTCTTCAGCTCCTCCATGAGGTTCACCTTGGTGTGGAGCCGGCCCGCCGTGTCCACCAGCACCAGGTCCGTGCCGCGCGCCACCGCGGCCTCCATCCCGTCATACACCACCGCCGCCGGGTCCGCCGTACCCTTGTGCTTCACGATGTCCACCCCGGCTCGCTCGGCCCAGATCACCAGCTGCTCCACCGCCGCGGCCCGGAAAGTGTCCGCCGCCACCACCATCACCTTCTTGCCCTGGCCTGCGAACTGCGCCGCCAGCTTGCCGATGGTCGTGGTCTTGCCCACGCCGTTCACGCCCGCCACCAAAATCACGTGGGGCCGCGCTTTCGGCTTGAACGGCGAAGCCTTGCAGGGTGCGAGAACCGCCAGCACCTCCTCGCCCAGGGCCCGGCGAAGGCCCGCCACGTCCGAAACCTCCCGGCGGTCCACCCGGCTCCGGAGCCTCTCCATCAGCTCCGTGGCCACCGAAACTCCCACGTCCGCCAGAATCAACGCCTCTTCCAGCTCCTCCAACAGCTCGGGGCCGATATCCTTCTTCCCCGTGAACAGCTCGTCAATGGGGGTGGTGAGCACCCGCCGTGTCTTCTCCAACTGTTTTGAAAGCCAACTCATGGTGTTCCTTGCATGCTATGCGTCATCACGCCGCGGAGCGGGTGAGGTTTACGGAGACCAGCTTCGATACTCCCCGGTTTTCCATCGTCACGCCGAACAGCATGTCGGCGGTTTCCATTGCGTGCTTGTTGTGGGTGATCATGATGACCTGGCTCTGCTGGCCGATCATGCGCATGAGGTCGTTGAAGCGGAACACATTGGCGTCGTCCAGGGGGGCGTCCACCTCGTCCAGGAGGCAGAAGGAGGCGGGCTTGAGCAGGAAGATGGCGAAGACGAAGGCGATGGCGGACAGCGCTTTTTCGCCGCCGGAGAGGAGGCTCATGCGGGTGACCTTCTTTCCGGCGGGCTGGATCAGGTACTCCACGCCGGTGGTCAGCGGCTTTTCGGGCTCGGTCAGGGCCAACTGGGCCGTGCCGCCCTCGAACAGGCGGGGCGCGACCTCGGTGAGCTTTTCGTTGATCTTGTGGAAGGTCTCCAGGAACTTTTCCTGGGTGTAGCGGTTGATGGTGCGGATGACCTTTTCCAGGTCCTCCAGGGCGCTGTTCAGGTCGTCGCGCTGGGTGCAGAGGAAGTCATAGCGTTCCTTGTGGGCCTGGTACTCCTCGATGGCGGCCAGGTTCACCTCGCCCATGCGCTCGATCTTTTCCCGCAGTGCCGCGGTTTCCACGCGGGCCTTCTCCACCTGGTCCGGGCTTTCCAGGACCGGGGTCTCCGGCGCGCGCCGCAGCTCGGCAAGCTCGCGGTTGAAGCGCCCGGCCACGCGGGCGTTGAGCGACTCCCGCCGCATCTCGGCCTGGGTCTTTTCCAGGGTGAGCTGGGTGAGCCTGCGGGCGATGGACTCCCGCTCGCCGGCCAGCTTCTGGTGCTCGGCGCCGGACTCGGTGAGCTCGGCCTCGGTCAGCTCGCTTTGCTCCACCACGGCGGAAAGCTCGGCGTTTACGCGGGATAGTTCCTCGTAGCCGCGGGCCAGCTCTGCTTCGCCGCGGGTGATGAGGTCCCGGGCCTCGGCGGCCAGGGTTTCCTTCACCTTGGCGTCGTGCGCGGTCTGGGCCAGCCTGCGCCGGGTTTCCTGACTGTACTCGGAAAGCCTCTTCTCCGACTGGCCCAGGTGCTCCAAACGGGCGGCGAAGCCGGTTTCCGAGACCCGCAGGTCCATGGTGGCCTCGGCAAAGGCGGAGAGCTTGTCGTTTAGGTCGTTTACGCCCCGCGCCGCGTCCTCCATCTCTGCCCTGGCGCGGGCGGCCTCGGCGGAAACCTCGCCAAGCAATGCCGCGAGGCGGTCCATCTCCTGGCCCGCGTCGTCCTCGTCGCCCGCCAGCCGGTCCTGCTCCAGGGCCACGATCTCCCGGTGGCGGTCCGCCAAGCGGACCTCCTCCTCCAGGCGCATGACCTCACGCAGGGCCGCGGTCTCGTTGGCGCCCTCCTGCCGCACGGCGGCCAGGAGCTTCTGGAGCTCGGTTTCCAGGTTCCGGGCCTCCGCCTCTTTCTGCGCCTTGCGCTCGCGGCAGTCGGCGATGGAGGCTTCCAGGCGCGCGGTTTCCTCGGAAAGGGCGCGGATTTCGTTCTTCTGGGCAAGGATGCCGGGGGTGGCCTCCTTGCCGTTCGCCACCAGGGCGTTCTTCGTGACCAGCGTGCTGCCGTCCTTCACCACCGCGCAGCCGCCGTTCTTGATGGACTTGTGGGCGGCCAGGGCCTCGGATACCTCGTCCGTGACGCGGACCTGGGAGAGCAGCCGGGAAAGCGCCGGGCGGAACTCGTCCGGGAAGCTCACGCGGGAAAGGAGCGACTGCCCGGCATCCACCGCGTCCTCGCTTGCGCCGGAACCCCAGGAAAGGGGCAGGAAACCGGCCCGCCCCCCGCCCTCCTGGCGCAGCCGCTCCATGGCGGAAAGGGCCGAGGGCTCGTCTTTCACCAGAACATACTGAAGCGCGGGCCCCAGGGCGGACTCCACCGCGGACTCGAATCCGGGCGCGGGCACCAGGGCCTCGGCCACCGTGGCCAGCACGGGGCAGGCCCCTGCGTTCTCCTGGTTCTCCCGGTCGCGCCACTTCAAGAGCGCGCGCACGCCCTGGCCGAACCACTCGTAGCTTCCTTCCATGCGCTTGAGCGCCGAGAGCCGGGCCTTGGCCTTGGCCAGGGTCTGCTCCAGGGTGGAGAGCTCGGCCACCAGGGCGCGGAGCTCCTGGCGGCAGGTTTCCAGGTTCGCCTCGGTGGCGGACACCGACCCGGTGAGCTGGGCCACGGCCTCCTTGCAGCGGGCCTGGGCCTCGCGCGCTTCGGCAAGGCCCGCCTCGGCCTTTTTCATGCGGGACTCGGCCTGGACGGCCTCCTCGGCCTTCTGCCTGAGCCTGCGTGCGATCTCCCGCTTGTTTCCCGCCACGTTCTCCAGGTTCTGTTTGAACCGCGCCTCCTCGGACACCAGGTCCATGGTGCGGGCCTTCTTCTCCTCCACGGCCCGGTTGGCCGCGGCAAGCGCCTCCCGGATGCCGCTCTGCTCGGCCATCCGCGCGGAGATCTCCTCCCGGACCCGGGCCAGCTCGCCGGCCACCTTGCTCCGGTCCTCCGCCATCTGGCGGGCTTCCTCCTCCATGCGGGCCTGGCGCTCCAGAAGCTCCTTGTTCTCGGCCAACAGAAGGTCCCGCTCGCTCAGGAGGCGCTCGGAGTCGGAGCGGGCGCGGCCGATCTCGTTCTCCCGCGCGTCCAGGCGGCGGGAGACGGAGTTCTTGGAGGCCTCCAGGGCCGCGATGCGCTCGTGGAGCACCAGGCGGCGCTCCCGCACCTTCTCCATGGCCGCGTCCAGGGTCCGCAGGGCCGTCTCCCGGGACATCTCGTGGTCGGATATCTCGGTGAGCGTCTGCTGGATCCGGGCGATCTCCTCGCTCAGGCGATCGTGCTCGGCCGCGGCGATGGCCACCTCCAGCCGGTCCAGCTCGGTCTTGGCCTGCTTGTAGCGCTCGGCCTTCTGGGCCTGTCGCTTGGTGGAGTTCACGGCCCGCTCCACCTCCACGATGATGTCCATGACCCGCAACAGGTTCTGGCGGGTCATCTCCATCTTCTGCTGGGCCTCCTTCTTCCGGGCCTTGTAGCGGGTGACGCCCGCGGCTTCCTCCACGAAGACCCGGCGCTCCTCCGGGCCCGCCTCGGTGATGGCGCCGATGTTGCCCTGCTGGATCACCGAGTAGGTGCGCGCCCCCACCCCCGAGCCCATGAGCAGGTGCTGGATGTCCTTCAGGCGGCAGGGTCGCTTGTTGATGAGGTAGGCGCTCTCGCCGGAGCGGTAGAGCCGCCGTGTCACCATGATCTCGGAGAACCCGCGGTATTCCTCGGGCGCGGAGCCGTTGTTGTTGGCGAAGGTGATGGAGACCTCGGCCATGTTCATGGACGGACGGCCGTTGGAGCCGGCGAAGATCACGTCCTCCATGGCCTTGCCCCGGAGCTGCTTGACGCTCTGCTCGCCGGTGACCCAGCAGATGGCGTCCACGATGTTGCTCTTGCCGCAGCCGTTGGGGCCGACGATGCCGCAAATGCCGTCGGGAAAGGCGATGGATGCCTTTTCCGGAAAGGACTTGAAACCGCAGAGGGAGAGTTCCTTGAGCCGCATATGGGAGTGCCTTTATACGGAGAGGCTGTGAATCCAATAGGAGCGCCTGCGCGGATGGTCCCCGGCACGGGCGGGGCCGCATCCGGCCCCCCAGGTCCGCAGCGGGCGCCGTCATCCTGACGTGTTCATGCACAGGGGCCGCCGGCCCCGAAGCCGGGCCGGACGGTTTCTTGCTGCGGCAACCGGGCGGGCGCCGCGCGCCGGAGGCTTTACCCCTGCGATCGGCTTTTCCGCCCGACCCGCTCCCGCCCAAGGCCGCCCCGGGAGAACCGGCCGGATCTCCCGTTCCCGCATGTGTACGGGAACCGGGGGACCGCGCAACAGTGGTTCAGGGTGGCCCCTTTGTAGCAGAGAGAACAGGCCGTGTAAAGGAAAAACACAACAGAAAGTAGTTTTTTTGAGAGGTAAACACAAGATGTGGTATAGGTCACAGCCGGGCCGATGAAAATTATATCCTTTTATTTCAATATATTATACTTCAGGCCCCGCTTTTTCCCTTTTCCCGGGTGCTTTCCGGTGGTAAACAAGAGCCTGAATCCGTGACGGAGTTTTTCCTTAAAAGGGCCAGAGCCCATCGCACGGGCATTCCTGCCCGAAACGATGTTTACCCCGGGGCGAAAGCCTTTTTCCGCCCTTCGGGGAGGCCCCATGCGGGCCGCTCACGGATTCAGGAAGAGATCGTGCCAAAATAACTTCGCCAAAAAAACCGCTTCCCCTCTCCCGCGCACCCACGAGGCCGCCATGATCTCCTACGCCCATGTCGAAATCGCCATCCTCTCCCTTGTGGCCCTCATCCTGGGCGTCGTGGGCCTGCGGCGCATCGGCATCTTCCGCGAGTCGGACGGCAAGCTCTTCTCCCGCATCGTCACCACCATCACCCTGCCCTCGCTCATCTTCTACTCGCTGGCCCACACTCCCATCGAGTGGGACCTGGCCATCCTCGCCCTCTTCATGCTGGGCGCCGAGATCGTCTGCCTCGCCTTGGGCTGGCTCGCGGCCCGTGCCCTCCGCCTCCCCCGCCCCCAGGCCGGGGCCTTCATCCTCGCCTCCGGCTTCGGCTCCTCCGCCCTCCTGGGCTACGCACTCATCGGCCAGGTCTTCCCCGGAAACCACCTGGCCGTCACCGAGGCCGTCATGATCTCCGAGCTGGGCGTCGGCCCCGCGCTCTTCACCATCGGCGTCATGATCGCCATGTTCTACGGCTCCGGCGGCAGCGAGCGCCAGCGCTTCCACGAGGCGCTCGCCTTCTTCCGCTCCCCCATCTTCATCTCCGTCGTGGCCGGAATCCTCTGGTCCGTGCTCCGCCTCCCCACCCAGACCCCCGTCCTCTCCCCCCTCTTCTCCGCGCTGCGCGCCTGCGGCCAGGCCAACACCTTCTGCGTGGCCCTCACCGTGGGGCTGCTCCTGAACTTTCACGACCTCAAGCGCGACCTCTTGCCCGGCTGCCTCGTCTCCGTCAACAAGTTGATTTTAAAACCCGTCCTCATCTGGCTCCCCTCCATCCCCCTCTCCCTCACCGCCATGCAGACCGAGGTCCTCATCCTGGAAGCCTCCATGCCCTCGGCCATGCTCACCGTGGTCCTGTGCGAAACCTACGGCTGCGACGCGAAGCTCGCCTCCCGCCTGGTCTTCGTCACCTCCGTCGCCAGCATGGCCACCGTGATCGTCATGTTCCGCCTGCTGGCGTAAGGCAAACGGCGAACAGCAAAAGACAAAGAATACAAGACAAAGGCAAAATGACTTTGGGGGGAACCTTTCTTTCATGGAGAAAGTAAGGTTCCCCCCAAACCCCCTTCCAAAGAAAGCCCTGGTATGGGCCTGCAACTATCATGGAACAAAGAGGGATGGACCCGACGGGAAATATGCTGTAAAGTTTTCCTCCTGTAAAAATCCGGCAAACCCGGAAAAAGGGGCCGCCCATGAAAAAGTTCCGCATCCAGGCCGTCCTGGAGAACTGCACCGGCTGCATGCGCTGCATGCTGGCCTGCTCGGACCTCCACACCAAAGCCTTCAACCCCTCCGCCGCCCGCCTCCAAGTCGTCGTCTCCGGGCCGGACTGCTCCATCCGCTTCACGGACGACTGCACCGGCTGCGGCGTGTGCTCCGACCACTGCTTTTACGAGGCCCTGAGCAAACAACCGCGGGAGGCGCAGGCATGAACCAGCCCCGAGGCTTTTCCGGAAACGTTCTCTACGTGGACCTGGGAAGCGGCGCCACCGAAACCAGGCCGCTCGCCCCCGAGCTCTGCGAACGCTTCATCGGAGGCCTGGGCCTCTGCGTGAAGCTCGCCTACGATAACATCACCCCCGGCGTCGAGCCGCTCGCTCCCGAGGCCGCTATCGTGCTGGGCGCAGGCCCCCTGGTGGGCACCAACCTCCCGTCCTCCTCCCGGGTCTACGCCGTGGCCCGCCTCCCCCAAAGCCGGAGCATCGGCTGGTGCGGGGCCGGCGGCATGGTCTTCGGCTGCATGCTGAAAAACGCCGGGCTCGACCACATCGTGATCCGCGGAAAAGCCGGGCGCCCTTCCTACCTCTACATCGAGGACGGCAAAACCGAGATCCGCGACGCCGCCGGCATCTGGGGCCTGGGAATGGACGAGGCCGCCGAGGCCCTGTGGGAACGCGAAGGGAGACCCGCCGGCGTCCTCACCATCGGCCAGGCCGCCGAAAACCTGGTCCCCTTTTCCCTGGCCTTCATAGACCGGGCCGCCACCCTGGGCCGGGGCGGCTTCGGCGCCGTGCTGGGCTCGAAAAACCTCAAAGCCATCGTGGTCAAAGGCTCCCGCGGCGTCCGGGTCCACGACCGCAAAGCCTACCGCAAGCTCGCCAACACTCTGGCGGAGTCCATCAAAAACTACGAGTACCTGAAGGAATGGCAGGAGCTCGGTCTGGTCAAAAGCCTGCCCGTGCTCTCCCGGCAGGACTACGCCACAATCCGCCAAAGGCGCATCGCCTGCGTCTCCTGCCCCATCGGCGACAAGGACGTGGTGCGCATCCCCGACGGCCCCCACGCCGGCTTCACCGCCTGCTCCTCGTCCGTGGCCAACCTCTGCCTGCCCACCATCTACGGAATTGCCGACTTCCGCGACGCCATAATGCTGAGCGCGGAGGTGGACTGCCTGGGCCTGGACATCTACGAGCTCTTCGGCCTCCTCATCTTCGCCCGCGACCTGGTGCAGAACGGCCTCCTCAAGCTCGCCCCCGGCGAGCCGCCCATCAACACCGCCGACTGGGAATCCACCGCCGCCTGGGCCCGCGCCATCGCCCTGCGCAAAGGCACCGGCGCGCTCATAGCCAACGGCTACCGCGCCCTCATACTCGCCTGCGGCCCCGGAGCCGAAGCCCTGGCCCCCTACACCGTGAAAAACATGCTCACCTACGTGGGGCCCAAAGGCCCGTTGCCCTGGAACCTCTTCGGCACCATGGAGCTGGGCCAGGCCATGGACCCCCGCGGCCCCCACGTGGGAGCCTCCGGCTCGCCCACCTACTTCGCCAAACGTCCCCTGGCCGTGTTCCCCAAACACCTGCGGCGCATGGGCGTGCCCGAAGACGCCCTGCAACGCATCCTGCCCGGCCTCTCGGACCCGGACGGAACCCCCAAAAGCCTGCGCATCGGCAGGCTGCTCAAGTACTCCCAGACCTGGTTCACCGTCCTGGGCTCCCTGGGCCTGTGCGCCCGCGCCCAGATCAACCGCTTCTATAGCTGCGACCTCGCCGCCGCCCTCTACCAGGCCGTCACCGGAATCCCCACCACCCGCGACCAGCTCGTCTTCCGCGCCCAACGCGCATGGACCCTGCTGCGGCTCGCCAACATCCGGGAAGGCTTCACCGCGGAACAGGACGCACCGCCCGCACGATGGTTTAAGGACCCGCCCTTCAAAGACTACCTCACCGAACAACCCCTCACCCCCGAAGCCGTACAAACACTCATGGCCGACTACTACGACGAACAAGGCTGGGACCCGAAAACCGGTGTCCCCACCGCCGAACGCCTGCACGAGCTGGGGATAGACGAAGAACGGTAAAAACGGCAAAGGCAAAAGAAGAAGAAAAGGTAAAAAAAAGGCGCAAAAGATTCTTGGGGGGGACCTTTCT
>JBFMHL010000054.1:0-24454 GCA_040753055.1 Thermodesulfobacteriota bacterium
AAGTTTCCTCTTTATCTCAAGGAAATGGAGTTCAGATATAACCACCGAAACGAAGATCTTTTCTCTTTACTAGCCAATCTTTTAGTCTCTTTTGTGGCAGTTCCTTTATAATCACCAAACTTTTCGTCATATGAAGGGAAAGCATTCAGATTGGGATCTTCGTAGGGTGGCGAGAGGAAAACCAGCTGAAAAGACTGACATGAGGTTTTGGGCGATGGCCTGCCGGGTCGGATATCCCGGCGGGACAGGGATCGGCTGCGAGGACGGAAGCAGCCTCCGGCGTGGCACAATGGCCGGAGGCAAGGCGCAAGAAAGCGATCGGGGGCTTACACCACGTCGGACATCTCGTCGTGGATTCTTCCGTTGGTGGCCAGGATTTCGGGGCTGAAGGGGTTCCAGGGGCCTCGGGAGAAGTCGGTGACCCGGCCACCCGCCTCGGTTGCGATGAGAGCCCCTGCGGCGGTGTCCCAGGGCTTGAGGCTCTCCTCCCAGAAGCCGTCGAAGCGGCCGCAGGCCACGAAACAGAGATCCAGCGCGGCCGAGCCCAGCCTGCGCACGCCCTGGGCAGCTCCCAGGCAGCGGGAAAAGCGGGTGACCAGCCCGTCGAGCCTCTGGGCCAGGTCATAGGGAAAGCCTGTGACCAGAAGGCTTTCGGAGAGGCAGGGTGTGGGAGAGACATGGATCTGCTCTCCGTTGCGGAAGGCGCCCTGCCCTTTCACGGCGGAAAAAACCTCTCCCGTGATGGGATTGGCCACCAGGCCCAGCCGCGTGCAGCCGTTATTCAAAAATGCGATGGACACGGCGAAGAGCGGCAGGCCGTGGGCGAAGTTGGTAGTCCCGTCCAGGGGATCTATGATCCACAGGGGGCCGTCCGTGGCTCGGCTGCCGCCGGACTCCTCGGCCAGGATGGCATGGTCGGGAAAGGCTTCGCGGATGATTCCACAGACGATCTTTTCCGAGGCAAGGTCCGCCTCGGTGACCAGGTCAATGCCGCCTTTTTTGGTGATGGTGTGCCGTTTGCCGAAGCGCTCCCGCAGCACCTGGCAGGACTGATAGGCTGCCCCCAGGGCCACGGTGTTGATTTTTTCCATGTCCAACCTTTTTGTTTCCATTTGATGCCGAGAAGAAAGCCGAGGTCAGCGGATCCCGGCAAAGAGGCCCAGGTACCAGGCAGTAAGCGGCCCTCCCCAGAAGAGGTAGAGCATGGCGCCGAGGGCAAGGAAAGGTCCGAAGGGAAGCCGCGTCTTGAGGCCTTTTTTTTGGAAGGCCATCAGCACGAGGCCGGCCACGGTGCCGGTGAAGGCGGCGGCCACGGCCGCAAAGAGCGCCCCCTGCCAGCCCAGGAAAGCCCCGATCATGGCCATGAGGTCCACGTCCCCTCCCCCCATGCCTTCCGCGCCCCGCAAGAGGAAGTAGGCGCGCCGCAGGAGGTAGATGCCGCCGGCGCCGCAAAGCATGCCCAGGACCGACGAGGCGATGCCCAGGCCCGGAAGCCAGGGGGACACGCAGATGCCCAGGAAGGCCCCGGGAAGCGTGATGAACAGCGGGATGCGGAACACGTCCAGGTCTATGAAGCTTACGCAGACGAGAGCCGCCAGAAATATGAAGTAGGCCACGGCGGCGAGGCTGGGGCCGTAGGCGATGAAGCAGGCGAGCCCGAACAGCCCGGAAAGGAGCTCCACCAGGGGGTAGCGCATTGGAATGGGAGCCTTGCAATCCCGGCACTTGCCCCGAAGAATGATCCAGCTGAAAATCGGGATGTTGTCGTAGAAACGGATCAGGGCGCCGCAGCGGGGGCAGCGGGAGCGTTTGGAGCCCATGGACTTGGACGGCGCAAGGGCTTCCTCATCCTCGTCCCGGATCTCCTTTCCGCAGTGGGGGCAGTCCACCGCCTCCACCTCCTGGCCGCAATGGGGGCATACGAAGCTCTCCTCCCGCAGGAAGCGAGACCGGGGAATCCGGTGGATGCACATGTTGAGGAAGCTTCCCACCACGGCTCCCACAAAAAATGCATAGATCATCCAAAGAAGGGCGATGGCGGTTGCACTCATGACGCTCCTCAGGTAAGGACCAGAAATCGGAGTCTCCGACCGGGTAGATTCATCCGCTCCCCTTTTCGCGCAGCGGGCTTTAAAAAGTCAAGCCCGGCAAACCCGTTACGGGAGAATCGTGTTGCCAAGCGGGGAGCCGATACTATACTAGGTCTGGACGGGAGTGTGGATCGCGGCCTATCGCCGAAAAAGCCATCCGACCACTTGATGATCTTGAAGAAACTCCTGATCGGCATGAAACCACCGCAGTACGCAGCAGCTGGAGCGTGCCACGGTAACACCGTGTAGGTGCTTCTCCTGTTGGTAAGACTCTTTTTAGGAACACATCTAAGGATTGAGAAAATCCGGACAAGGAGTAATCAAGAAAAACAATGGCTCAGACCGATACCGACGACCTGGTGGGCTTGCTGGAGGATGAGGACCTGCGGGAGGAGATCCCGGAGATCCTCCCGCTCCTCCCCGTCCGCGACGTGGTCATCTTCACCCACATGATCCTTCCCCTGTTCGTGGCCAGGGACAAGTCCGTGCGCGCGGTGGAGGCGGCCATGAGCCGCGACCGCTTTCTGTTCATGGCCACCCAGAAAGACTCAGTCGAGGAGGACCCCTCGCCCGAGCAGATCTACAGCATGGGCACGGTGGGCAGGATTCTCCGGGTTCTGAAGCTTCCCGACGGAAGGGTGAAGATTCTGGTTCAAGGTCTGGAAAAGGCCTCCATCGTGAGTTTCGTCCGCAAGCGATCCCTGTTCCGCGTGAAGATCTCCCTCATCACCGAGGTCGAGGCGGACGAAAAGAGCATGGAGACCACCGCGCTCATGAAGAACGTGCGCGAGCAGTGCGAGAAGGTCCTTGCCATGCGCGGCGAGCTCTCCGAGGACGTGACCGGCGTGCTCCAGGGCGTGGACCATCCCGGACGCCTGGCGGACCTGGTTGCCTCCAACCTGACGCTCAAGATCGAAGAGGCCCAGGCCCTGTTCGAGGTGACGGACCCCATCCAGCGTCTCAATCGGGTGAACGAGCTTCTGTACCGCGAGGTGGAGCTCTCCACCATGCAGGCGCGCATCCAGAACAACGTACGCGACGAAATCTCCAAGAGCCAGAAGGACTACTTCCTGCGCGAGCAGATGCGGGCCATCAACCGCGAGCTGGGCGAGGCGGACGAAAAATCCCGCGAGGTGGCCGAGTACTCCAAGAAGATCAAGAAGGCCAAGATGCCGCCGGCAGCCGAAGACGAGGCCTTCCGGCAGATCCGCCGCCTGGAGCAGACCCACACCGATTCCGCCGAAGCTCCCGTGATCCGCACCTACCTGGACTGGCTCTGCGACCTGCCCTGGTCCCGGACCACCAAGGACGCGCTGGACATCAAGAAGGCAAAGAAGATCCTGGACGAGGACCACTGGGGGTTGGAGAAGGTCAAGGAACGGATTCTGGAGTACCTCTCCGTCCGCAAGCTCAATCCGTCCATGAAGGGCCCCATCCTCTGCTTCGTGGGCCCTCCGGGCGTGGGCAAGACCTCGCTGGGCAAGTCCATCGCCCGTGCCATGAGCCGGAAGTTCTACCGACTCTCCCTGGGCGGCGTGCGGGACGAGGCCGAGATCCGGGGCCACCGCCGCACCTACATCGGCGCCATGCCCGGCAGGATCGTCCAGGGCATCAAGACCTGCGGAGCGGCGAACCCCGTGTTCATGATGGACGAGATTGACAAGGTGGGCGCCGACTTTCGCGGGGATCCCACCGCCGCTCTTTTGGAGGTTCTTGATCCCGAGCAAAATTCAACGTTTATGGATAATTATATAAACCTTCCCTTTGATCTTTCCCGGGTCATGTTCATCACCACCGCCAACATGACGGACACGATCCCCGGCGCATTGTTGGACCGCATGGAGCTCATCTTCCTCTCCGGCTACACAGAGCAGGAGAAGCTCTCCATCGCCAAGAAGTACCTCATCCCCCGCCAGGTGAAAGAGAACGGGCTCAGGCCCAAGAACATCACCATCACCGACGCGGCCGTTTTGAAGATCGCCACGGAGTACACCTCCGAGTCGGGGCTGCGGAACCTGGAGAGGGAGCTGGGGAGCATCTGCCGCAAGGTGAGCCGGAGCATCGCCGAAGGGAAGAAAGGGCCCTTCCGCGTGGGCACGGGCAACCTGTCCCGTTACCTGGGGCTTCCCAAGTTCATGCCCGAGATGGACCAGGACGTGCCCCAGGTGGGCCTGGCCACGGGGCTGGCCTGGACCCAGGCGGGCGGCGAGCCCATGTACGTGGAGGCCTCGATCATGCGGGGCAAGGGCGAGCTTCTGCTCACCGGGCAGCTGGGCGAGGTGATGCAGGAGTCGGCCCGCGCGGCCGTCACCTATGCACGCGTCAACGCCAAGAAGCTGGGCATAGACCCCAAGGCCTTCGAAAGCCACGACATCCACATCCACGTTCCGGCCGGGGCCATCCCCAAGGACGGGCCCTCCGCCGGCGTTGCCATGACCTCGGCCCTGGTCTCGGCGCTTACGCGCAGGCCGCTGCGCCATGACGTGGCCATGACCGGAGAGATCACCATCCGCGGACGCGTGCTTCCCATCGGGGGCCTCAAGGAGAAATCCCTGGGGGCCCTGCGCGCCGGCATCAAGACCGTTCTCATCCCGGAAAAGAATCGCCGGGAGCTTTCCGAAGTGCCCAAGACCGTGCGCCGGAAGATGGTCTTCAAGACCGTGACCCAGGTGGACCAGGTGTTGGAGGAGGCGCTGTTGCCCGCGGAAAAGCCCAAGGCCCAAAAGGCCGCGCCGTCCGTAAAGAGGGCCAAGACGGCCAAGGCAGAGCCCGCACCGTGATCCTCCTGGCCCTGGACACCTCGGCGAAGACCGCCGGAATAGCGCTGACCCGGGACGGCCTGCCACTTCTCTCGCTCTGCTTTGTGGCGGGATCGGACCTGGCCGCACGCCTCACTCCTGCCATCTCCTCCTCCCTGGACCAGGCGGGCCTCTCCTTTTCCGACCTGGACGCCGTCTGCGCCACACACGGGCCGGGAAGCTTCTCCGGTCTCCGGGTGGGGCTCGCCACCGCCAAGGGGATCGCTTCCGCCCTTGGGAAACCCGCCGTGGGCGTCAGCACTCTTGCCGCGCTGGCCTGTAACGTGTGCGGCCTGAGCCCGCGGGTGCACGTGGCGCTGGATGCCAAGAAAAAGCAGATCTACGCCCAGAGCTTCACCTTTACCGACGGCCTGCCCCGGGAGATCTCCCCGGCGGCCGCCCTCTCCCCCCAACAATGGATCTCCGGTATTGAAGAGCCGGGAGTTTTTCTGGGCGACGGCGCGCTGTTGTATCGGGAGCTCCTGGCAGACGCATTCGGCGACGGGGCCCTTGTCCCCTCTTCCGCCTTCCACCGGATCCGTCCCTTTTCCGTGGCCTTCCTGGCGGAGCGGGCCCTGGCGAATACCAGGCCGGGCCCCCGGGACGATCTTTCGGCCGTCTACCTCCGGGCCGCGGACGCCAAGCTTCCGGCAAAGCCTCGGACACAGGCGGGACGGGCCTGAAAAGGATCTCTCCGAAGTATTCTAACATCCTGTCCCGAGCCTCTTTTCATTGACAACCGAGCATGAATTCATATATGGAAGGTTGCTTTGCGTAAGCGGCCGGCGGGAGGGAAATCCGCCCGGCCTTTTCATTGGCGGAGATACGTGGCGCACTGGCAGGGCTCAGGGATGTGCACCACCTGAAAGGAAGAATGGCTTGGCGGAAGACAACGGCAAAAAATACGACTGGGCGGACGCTCCGTCCCAATCCGCCTTTCCCATAGCGAAGGCGGGCGTTCCTTACATCCTTGCGGCCGCCTTCGCCACGGCCGTGACGGCCCTTTTGGGGATCGTTCCGTTGGCCCTGTTCTTTTTGGTGGCCACCGCCTGCGTTTGCCTGTTTTTCCGGGACCCGGACCGCCTCATCCCTTCGGACAAGCAGGTGGTGGTGGCGCCGGCGGATGGGAGGGTGGTGGCGGTGGAATCGGTCCCGGAAAGCCGTTTCGTTTCCGGGCAACGGCTCAAGATTTCCATCTTCATGTCCGTTGCCAATGTGCACATCAATCGTTCTCCCCTTGCGGGGAGCGTCAAAAACGTGCAATACTATCCTGGGAAGTTCCTGGTGGCGAGCCTGGATAAGGCTTCGGAGGAAAACGAGCACAACGCTGTCATCCTCTCGCTGGAAGACGGCCGGGACTGTGCGGTCGTCCAGATCGCCGGATGGGTGGCAAGAAGGATCCTTTGCTCCGTCAAACCCGGAGACGCTCTGGCCAAGGGCCAGCGTTTCGGGCTCATCTCCTTCGGCTCGCGGGTGGACCTTTTCCTCCCCCCCGACGTCACCCCGAAGGTGGCGCCCGGCGACCGGGTTCGCGGAGGAACCTCCGTCATAGGAATCCTGCCATGAGCAAGAAAAGGAACAAGCTCAACCGACATGACCTGCACCGGGGCGTTTATGTGCTTCCGAACCTGGTGACGGCCATGAACATGTTCTTCGGCTTTTACGCCATCATCGCCGCCACCCAGGGCCGCTTCGCCCGGGCGGCCATCGCGGTGATCGTCGCCGGAGTCTTCGACAACCTTGACGGCAAGATCGCGCGGGCCTTCAAATCCACCAGCCGCTTCGGTGTGGAGTTCGACTCCCTGTCGGACCTGGTTTCCTTCGGTGTCGCCCCGGCGGTTCTGGTCTATTTGTGGGCACTCCAAGGCATGGGCAGGCTGGGTTGGCTGGCCGCCTTCGTTTTCGCCGCTTGCGGCGCTCTCAGGCTCGCCCGCTTCAATACCCAGGTGGGCTCCGTGGGCATCGAGCACTTCGTGGGCCTTCCCATTCCGGGAGCGGCCGGTATGGCCATGGCCACCGTTCTTTTTTACCATCGCGTGGGCTGGTACTCGCCGGGCCAGGGAGGCCCGCTCCATCCCGTCGTGATTCTGGCCATGCTTTTCACCCTGGCCTTCCTGATGGTTTCCACGGTTCCCTACGAGAGCTTCAAGAAGTCGGGGGTGGCGAAACGCAAGAGCTTCGATGTGCTGGTCTGGATGGTGCTCCTGGTTGTTGCCGTTGCGGTGGAACCCTACATCGGCCTCTTCGTGGTGGGCGCGGTCTACGTCTCCTCCGGCCCGGTGCTCCTGGTGATCCGCCATTTGCGCAGGCATGCCCGTTCCTCCGAAGTCGGCGATACGGAGACCACCAAAACCCCCTTATAGAAAGGGGATCGGTCCGGCAAGGCGGCTTAGGGGCGAAGATAAAAAGGTACAATCATCCGGCGCAGCCTTCCCCGGGATGCGCCGGTTTTCTTTTCCCGGGCCTGGGGCCCGGTCAACAGTCAAGAAAGAGAAAGCCGATTCATGACCAGAACCTATGAAATTGCGGTTGTTCCCGGAGACGGAACCGGGCCCGAGGTGGTCGCCGAAGGCCTGAAGGTGCTCGCCGCAGCATGCGGAAAGGAAGACGTCGCCCTGTCCCTGACTAATTACCCCCTGGGCGGCGAGCACTATAAGAAAACCGGCGAGATTCTTCCCGAACAGGTGATTTCCGAACTTTCCCGGAAAGACGCCATTTTTTTGGGCGCCATCGGACACCCGGACGTAAAGCCGGGCATCCTGGAGAAAGGAATCCTGTTGACGCTCCGTTTCACCTTGGATCAATACATCAACTTGCGGCCGGTCAAGCTTTACGAGGGCGTATACACACCCATCAAGGAAAAGGGGCCCAAGGACATTGATTTCGTAGTGGTGCGGGAGAACACCGAGGGGCTCTATGTGGGCGCCGGCGGGGTACACAAGATGGGCACCCCGGACGAGGTGGCCATCCAGACCTCCATCAATACCCGCAAGGGCGCGGAGCGGGCCATCCGCTACGCCTTCGAGCTGGCGCGGAAGCGCAACGGAAAGAAGACCGTCACCCTCTGCGGCAAGACCAACGTTCTCACTTACGCCTTCGGGATGTGGGAGCGGACCTTTTACGAGGTGGCGAAGGAGTATCCGGACATCAAGGCCGACTACTCCCACGTGGATGCCATCTGCATGTGGATGGTGAAGAATCCGGAGTGGTTCGACGTGATCGTCACCGACAACCTGTTCGGGGACATTATCACCGACCTGGGCGCCATGATCCAGGGCGGTATGGGTGTCGCGGCCGGCGGCAATATCAACCCGGCCGGCGTGTCCATGTTCGAACCCATCGGCGGCTCCGCCCCCAAGTATACGGGCAAGGGCGTCATCAACCCGGTGGCGGCCATCCTGGCCGGCCAGCTCATGATGCAGACCCTGGGCGAGGACAAGGTGGCCGACCGCATCGAGCAGGCCGTGATCCGGGCCCTCAAGAATGACATCAAGGACGTGGCCGCGGGAAAGATGGGCATGACCACCGCGCAGGTGGGCGATCTCATTGCAGGGTATGCGGGACGATAGTCCCACTTTCAATACGAAGTTTTCATTTGCGGCATCTGGGGAGGTAGAAAGATGGCAAGGCGATTCAACGTGGCCGTGGCCGGCGCCACGGGAGTGGTGGGCACACAGATGATGGCATGCCTGGCAGAGCGCAACTTTCCCGTCAAGGAGCTTCGTCCGCTCGCATCGGAGCGCTCCCGGGGGAAGAAGGTCACTTATTGCGGCCAAGAGATTCCGGTCCAGGTGATGGACGAGAACTCCTTCAAGGGCATTGACATCGCCATCTTCTCCGCCGGCGGAGGCACAAGCCTCAAGTTCTCCCCCATCGCGGCCGCTTCGGGCGCCGTGGTGGTGGACAACTCCAGCGCATGGCGCATGGACCCGCAGGTCCCGCTGGTGGTGCCCGAGGTGAATCCCCATGCGGTGTCGGGATACACCCAGAAGGGGATCATCGCCAATCCCAACTGCTCCACCATCCAGATGGTGGTGGCGCTCGCCCCTCTCCACAAGGAAGCGAAGATCAAGCGCATCGTGGTCTCCACCTATCAGGCCGTTTCCGGAACCGGGAAGAAGGCCATTGACGAGCTGGTCGCCCAGGTGAAGGCCTGGACCGCGGGCGAGGCCCTGAGCCGGTCGGTGTACCCCCACCAGATCGCGTTCAACTGCCTTCCCCACATAGACGTGTTTTTGGAGAACGGCTACACCAAGGAAGAGATGAAGATGGTCAACGAAACCCGGAAGATCATGGAGGACGACTCCATCGCCGTCACCGCCACCACGGTGCGCGTTCCGGTTTTCTTCGGGCACAGCGAGAGCGTGAACATCGAAACCGAAATCAAGCTCTCCCCGGCGCGGGTGAAGGAGCTTCTGGCGGACGCCCCGGGAGTCAAGCTGGTGGACGATCCGGTGAACGCCAAGTACCCGCTGGCCCTGGATGCCGCCGGTCAGGACCTTACCCTCGTGGGCCGCATCCGGGAGGACGAGTCCATCAAGAACGGGATCAACATGTGGGTCGTGGCCGATAACATCCGCAAGGGCGCGGCCACCAACGCGGTGCAGATCGCAGAGCTTCTGGCCGCCAAATACCTGTAGAAGTCTGTCCGGTCGGCTTTTGAGGCGGTTTTCAATCTTTTCAAATCATCGAGGAGTTTTTCGTGGAGCGCATTCCCATCACCCCCCAGGGCCTCAAGGTTTTGCGGGAAGAGCTGGAGCAGCTGCGGTGCGTGGAAAGGCCCCGGAACATCCAGGCCATCGAAGAGGCCAGGGCCCACGGCGATCTTTCCGAAAACGCCGAGTACCATGCGGCAAAGGAGAGGCAGTCCTTTCTGGAAGGCAGGATCCGCGAGCTGGAGTTCAAGGTGAACGCGGCGGAGGTCATTGATCCGGAAAAAATGCCCAAGGACCGTGTGGTGTTCGGCAACACGGTGATCCTGGAAAGCGTGGACACCGGCGAGGAAGTACGCTACCAACTGGTGGGGCCCGACGAGTCCGACGTGACCAATGGCAAGATCTCCGTCACCTCCCCCATCGGCAAGGCCATGGTGGGCAAGGTGGTGGACGACGAGATCAAGGTCCAGGCTCCGGGCGGAATGCGGCGCTACGTGGTGGTGGAAATCATGTAACTCTCGCCCCGAGCGGCGGCCGGAGACTCCTTGTTCAAGGTCGCCGCCCGGGGTTTGCTTGAAAACGGAGGTTTCTAATGGCGCGTATCACCATCGAGGACTGCCTGAAGAGGGTTCCCAACCGCTTTCTCCTGGTGCACATGGCGGCCAAGCGCGTTCGGCAGATGCGCGAAGGCTCCGAGTACCTGGTGAGCTCCCCCAAGAACGAGGACATCGTGGTGGCCTTGCGGGAGATCGCCGCGGACAAGGTGTACCTCAAAGATCCGGACGTGCTCGTCACCGAATGAGCGGGCGGTTCAAAAAGCTCGCGGCGTCCGGTGTTCCCAAGAGCCTCTATGCCGCGTTGAACCGCCATGTGGGCCAGGCCCTGCACGGCTTCGACATGATTGCGGACGGCGACCGGATCGCGGTGGGGCTCTCCGGCGGAAAGGACAGCTTCACGCTGCTTTCCGTCCTGGCCGAGCGCAGGACCAGGCTTCCCATATCCTACGAGATCGTCCCCATCCACGTGGACCTGGGGTTCGGAGACGACGCGGAGGATCTGCTCTCGGAAGTCTGCGCCCGCATGGGGTTTTCGCTTGTCAGCATCCGCACCACCCACGGGCTGACGGCCCACAGTGAAGAGAACCGCGAGAACCCCTGCTTTTTGTGCTCGCGGCTGCGACGCAAGGAGCTTTTCGTCCTGGCCGGGGAAAAAGGCTGCAACAAGCTGGCCCTGGGGCATCACAAGGACGACCTCATCGAAACCTTGTTTCTGAACATGTGCTACGCCGGCACCATCTCCTCCATGGCTCCGGTCAAGGCATTCTTTTCGGGGGCGCTCACCGTGATCCGCCCCCTGATTTTTGTGGACGAGGATGTCACCCGGAGATATGCCAGGGCCTGCGGCTATGTTCCGCCGCCCTCCAAATGCCCCACGGCGGGCCGGTCCTGCCGCAGTGAGATCAAGGAGACCCTGGCCGCGCTTTACGGAAGAAACAAGAAGATCAAGGGCAACATCCTGCGCTCCATGAGCCGGGTGAACCTGGACGATCTGTTGATACGAAAAAACGCGAAGCTTCCTCAGGGAGAAAGCGTTTGATAATAGAAGAGCCCAAGAAAATGATAGACGTACAAAACCAGCCGGACGACCGGAACACACCCATCAACAAGGTGGGGGTGAAGAATCTGCGCTATCCCATCCGCGTGCTGGACCGGAAGAACCGCTACCAGGATACGGTTGCCACCATAAACATGTACGTGGACCTGCCCCACGACACCAAGGGCACCCACATGAGCCGCTTCGTGGAGATGTGGCATGAGCTCAAGCCGGACCTCTCCCTTCGAAGCTTCTCCTCCATCCTGGACCAGATGAAGACCCACCTCTCCGCGCAGAGCTCCCACGTGGAGATCATCTTTCCCTACTTCATCGAAAAAAAGGCGCCCGTGAGCAAAAGCCCGGGCCTCATGGAGTACACCTGCCGGATGCTGGGCACCTCGGATGCGGAGAACAAGATAGACCTGGTGCTGGAAGTCATCGTGCCCGTCACTTCGGTCTGCCCCTGCTCCAAGGAGATCAGCGACTTCGGCGCCCACAACCAGCGGGGCGAGGTGAAGCTCTCCGTGCGCTTCGAGCGATTCGTCTGGATCGAAGATATGATCGAGCTGGTGGAAAGCTCCGCCTCCTGCGATGTCTACTCGGTGCTCAAGCGCGTGGACGAGAAGTATGTCACCGAGCACGCCCACGAAAATCCCAAGTTCGTGGAGGACATCGTCCGGGACGTGGCCATCAAACTCAAAAACGATACCAACATTTCCTGGTTCTCAGTGAGCGCGGAGAACTTCGAGTCCATCCACAACCACTCCGCCTTCGCCCTGATCACCAGTGGGCCGGAAAAACCACCCTATCTGGTTACCAGCGCCCGCCCTTTTAGATAATAGGGCTTTGCAGGAGAACCGCCTGTATCGTTGCGCTTCGGTGCGAGGAACGGTCACGCACAAATGAGTACGATCCCGTTCCTCCTGTCCTACGCGCCTTGCATCCGGCCCTCCTGAAAGGCCTTGATCACTAGCAGCAAAAAATACTAGCCGATACTATTTTCTTTTGACCATCCGGCTCATCGTGGCATGCTTGGGGGCACACAACTCTATCCCACCATTACAGGAGAGCGACCATGAAAGTCCTGGCCCTGGGCGGTTGCGGAGAAATGGGACGCGCCGCGGTGAAGACCCTGCTTGCGCTTTCTCCCGAGATTTCCGTCATCATCGCCGACCGAAACGCGGAGGCGGCCAAGAGCTTTTCCGAAACGCTTTCCGGACGGGCGTCCTGGCTTGCGCTGGACATCCGGGACCAGAAGGCCCTGGACCAGGCCGTGCAGGGCGCGGACCTTACCATGAGCTCCGTGGGCCCCTACTTCCTCTTCGGAAAGCTGGTGCTCTCCTCCTGCATCCGCTGCCGCCGCCACTACGTGGACATCTGCGACGACTGGGAGCCCACCCTGGAGATGCTGGACGCGGACCAGGCGGCCAAGGATGCCGGCATCACGGCCATCATCGGCATGGGAGCAAGCCCCGGAATGACCAACCTGGCGGGACGGGTGGCCATCGAGGCCTTGGACCGTGCGGACAGCATCGTCACGGCCTGGGATCTGGAAAGCGCCCGGCCCGAGAAGGTGGGGAAGAAGGCCTCCGCCGCCACCGTGCACGGATTCCACCAGCTCACCGGAACCATCCGGCAGTTCAAGGCCGGCCGCTACACCGACGTCCGCCCCATAGAGCCGCGCAAGATCGCCTATCCCGGAGCGGACGAGCGGGTGGCCTGGACCATCGGGCACCCGGAGTCGGTCACCTTTCCCCGATTTTTCCCCAAGCTCACCGAGTCGGTAAACGTTTTCACCGCCGGGTCGGCCCTGGTGTGGGGACTCAAGCTGGTTGCGGGCCTGGCGGATTGGAAGTTGATCTCCATCGAGCGGGCGGCATGGATCGCCGAGCGCGTGGAGGGGCCGCCCAAGGGAGTGCAGGACTGGAGCGCCCAGCGCGAGACCATGCTGAAAAAGGGGGGGCTCCCTCCCCTCTTCGCTTTGGCGGAAGGAGAGAAGGACGGAGCCCGGGCCCAGGCCGCCTGCATGATCCTGTCCGCTCCCCCCGGAGGCATGGCCGGGGCCACGGGCATGCCCATGGCAGTGGGCGCCTTCCTGGTGCTCACCGGAAAGATTACCGCCCCCGGCGTGTTCGCCCCCGAAGGCGCGGTGAATCCCAAGGACTTCTTCGATATCCTGGCGCCCTTGTGCAGCCCGCCCATGAAGGACGCGGACGACTTCCTGCTGGTCACTCGCTCGTGGGAAAAGCCCGATCTGGCGGCTCTGTTGAAGGAAAGGATTCCGCACTAGGGAAGATAAAAAAGTGTCTTGGAAGGGGTTTCTATCTTTGGGTAGGTAATCTTCGCTCTTTATGCAGACCCACGCCTAAAACGCTTTTTCTCTATGTTATAGTTGGAAACGTACGGAAAAGTTTTGCCTCAAAAGGGAGAGGGAGTGCGGGGGGGGAAGGAAAAAGCCGCTCCTTTCAAAAGGGTTTTTCCCCCTCCCCCGCAAAGCCCGTTTCCTCTTTCTTTTTGAATCTCATCTCTCCTGCAATGTCCGGGCGATGGCGTTCAGCGCTTTTTCGGCCGAGCGGCCCGGCGTGTTGCACAACACCGTGACCCGGTAAAACAGATCCCCCGCCTGCACGTAGCCCGCCCGCGCGCTGATGCCGGAGAGCGTCCCGGTTTTCACCAGCACTCCGTTTTTCTCCGGCAGCAGGCCGCGCAAGGGAAAGAAGGCTTCTAGCACACGGTCCATCTCCCGTGCCGTGATCTTGTTCTGCCGCGAGATTCCCGAGCCCTCCACCATGGTGAAGTGGGTGAATCCCAGCTCCTTCTCGGCAAAAGAGCGCGCCAGGGCCGTGCTCTTTGCAAGGGTGGCCGGCGGCCCGGACGCCTTGGCCCCGGCCGTCAGGAAGAGCTGGTTGGTCATGAAGTTGTTGGAGTAGCACAGGAGCTTTTCCATGACCTGGTCCAGGCTGAAGGGGGACTCGAAGACGAAGAGCTTCTGGTCTTCGGCGGTCGCCCGGCCCACGCGGATCTGGGAGAAGGGTTTGCCGCCCTGCTCCGCCACCAAGGCAGAGAGGAGATGGCCTGCGTACAGGGTGCTCTCGTCCCCGCGGCCTGTGAGGAGCGCCCGTCCCGAAGGGAGCCTTTTCTTGCGGATGAGGTTCCGGGCAAAATCCGTCATGGGCGTCTGGGGTTCGGTGGAAAGGATCTTCTTGCCCTTGCCGTAGGTGAACTCGATGCTGTTGAAGTTGACGCACAAGGCCCCGGGCTGGGAGTCGTAGGGGTTCGCCGACGAGCCTGCTCCGGGCACGGAAAGCTCCGGGGAGAAGTAGGATCCGTCCAGGACCAGCACGCCTCCGTCCAGCTGGTCGTCCACCAGCTTCCGGGCGATATCCCGCAGCACCTCGGAAATGAGCAGAGGGTCGCCGAAGCCTTTCATGATCAGCGCCCCGTCCTTTTTCGAGCGCAGGAACTCGGTGGAGAAGCGGAAGTCGGGCCCCAGTACGGACCGGGAAGCCAGGCAGGTGAAAACCTTCAGCGTGGAGGCGGGAATCCGGGGCGTGTCGGGGGAGAGGCTCCACAAAGGCCCGGACTGCCCCTGGACTTGTATGAAGGCGGAATCGTCCTTGCCCAGGAGGGCCCGCACCCGGTCCCAGGACCCGCCGGCGTGGGCCAAACCGGCCATCAGGCCCAGAGATAGTAAAACGAAAACTCCGGCGCAGCACCGGAGGAGGAAATGCCCTGCCCTTTTTGTTTTCGCCGCGATTTTCATGCACGACGCCTTTCCGTAGTAAAAAAAGAATTGAAGCGAAAGCCTTCTTGCGTCAGAGATAGGAAACGATCCGCCCAAGTTTTCCTTTGCCAACCAGGATGAGGGGGCCCGCCATGCCGGAAGAATGCTATGCCATTTTATCCCACCTGCGCCAGACCGGAAACATGCAGTGGTATGTGGTGCCTCTTCTGGTGTTCGTCATCTATGTCTACGTCACCGAGATGGAGAGGAAGAACTACGCCACGGTCTACCTGAGCCTGGCCTTTTTCTTTGCCGAGGCCTTGTGGGAGATGTTCAACGCCTTCATCCTTTCCTCCACCGGCTACGCGCCCCTGTGGGGCACGCCCGGCGGGAACTCGGCTTTCATCATCTATGCGGGCTTGAACATCGAGATCGCGTTCTTCTTCGCGGTCTCCGGGATCATTCTCATTAAAAGCCTGCCGGAAAACAAGGAAACAAAAATCCTGGGGGTCGCCAACCGGGTGTTCGTCCCCGTTGCCTACGGACTTTTTGCAGTTTTCGTAGAGGTGCTCCTGAACCAGGCCGGGCTTCTCACCTGGAGGTGGTCCTTCTGGAAATGGCCCAACATCTGGCTCATCATCATCGCCTACTGCCTGCCCTTCTATGCTCTGGTCTGGTGCCACGACCACTGGAGCACGGCCCAAAAAAAGAAGGCGGCCCAGATCTTCTTCGTCCTGGCCGTCTTGTGCCATCTTGTATTCGCCAGCGTCTTGGGCATTATCTGAAACATTCCGGAGGAAACCGCGCCCATGAATGTCTGGACGCTTGGTATCGCCGCCTTTCTGCTGCTCGCTCTGGGGCTCGATCTGGCCGCTGGTTTCCTGAGCCTTTCCCGCGCAAAAAAGGGCCCGGGCCCGGAGCTTGCCGGCATGGTCCCTCCGGAAGGCTATGAACGCGTGCTTTCCTACCTCCGGGCCCGAACTGTTTTTTCCACGGTGGCGCAGGTTTTCGACATGGCCGTGCTGCTCGCATTCTGGTTTGCCGGCGGGTTCAATGCCTGGGACCAGGCCGTGCGGCGGCTTTTCGGCGGCGGAATCCTTTCGGGCCTCTGCTATCTGGGAGGGCTTGCCCTGGCTTCGGCCTTGCTTTCCCTGCCCTTCGAGGCCTACGACACCTTCATCCTGGAGCAGCGTTTCGGCTTCAACCGCACCACGGTAAAGACCTTCCTGGCGGACCGGGCCAAGGGCGCGGCGTTGGCGGTCGCCCTGGGCGTTCCCGTCGCTTCCGGGGTCATGTGGTTCTTCACCCGGATGCCGGCGCATGCCTGGCTCTATGCCTGGGCCCTGTGCGCGGCGGTGGCCGTGCTTCTCCAGCTCATAGCCCCTTCGGTGATCCTGCCCTGGTTTTTCCGGTTCCAGCCCCTGGAGCAAGGCTCCTTGCGCGATGCGGTAAACGCGCTTTCACGGAAAACGGGCTTTCCGTTACAGGACATCACCGTCGCGGACGGCTCCCGCCGCTCCGCCAAGGCCAATGCCTTTTTCATGGGAATGGGGAAGAATCGCCGCGTGGCGCTTTTCGACACTCTTCTTGCCAACCACACGGACGACGAGATCCTGGCCGTGCTGGCCCACGAGATCGGCCACGCCAAGGGACAGCACTCCCTTATGGGTCTTATGGTATCGCTCCTGGTGCTGTTGCTGATGATGTTCCTGCTTTCCTTGTTCGTGGCCGAAAGGAGCCTGTTTTCCGCCTTTTTTGTGGTCGAGCCTTCGGTCTATGCGGGGATTGCCCTCTTTGGCATCGTTCTTTCGCCGGTGAACCTGGCGCTGGGCATCTTCACCAGCGCGCTTTCCCGCCGCAACGAGCGCGCGGCCGACCGCTTCGCCGTGCGGGCCGTGGGAGATTCCGAGGGCCTGGCCTCGGCTTTGCGGAAGCTTTCCCGCGACAACTACGCGAACCCCGCCCCCCACCCGCTCTCGGTGATCCTCCATTACTCCCATCCGCCCCTTGCCCAACGCATCCAAGCCATGCGGGCGGCGGCGAGGGACGCAGGCGGAGCTTCACGCTAGACGCAGGCGCCCACCGGAAAGCCGCAGCGCCTGCCCAGCTCCTTGAAGGCATGCTCCATGAGGGGGAACAGGTTCTCCGAGTCCGCAGCGTTGTAGCTTAAAAGCAGGTTCAGGGCCTCCGGATCGCCCCGGAGATGCGCCCGCCACAGCGTTTCCGCATCCAGGCCCGTCAGTCCGTCAATGGCCGGAGCTCTTTGGATGCCCATCTTTTTCTCGATGGCCTTCAACCCGCCGGAAAGGCCCAGGCGCCGGAGGGCGAAGCGAAGGTCCACATGCCCGGGCGGAAGGTTCAGGTGGCGGAACCAGTCCTTGAGAACGGGCACGTCGAAGCCCGTGCCGTTGAAGGTGACCAGAAGATCGAAGTCCGCAATGGCGGCCTCGAAGTCTTCCATGTTCCTCCCCGACACGAACTGCCGCATCCTCCCCGCTCCGTAGACCCCCACCACGGTGAGCTCGATGAGCCCTTCCGCGTCCCGCGCCGTTTCGATGTCCAAAAACGCGGTCTTCTCCCGATACTCTCCGTAAAGCCGCCAGGCGTGCGCGCTGGAGAGGCGTTTTTGGAACCAGCCGGGGTCCGCGATGTGGGCGATGCTCTCGGAAAGCTCGTCCCGGATCATGCGGTCGCGGCCGGGCGAGAAAACCATGGTCTCCCGGGCCAGGAAATCGTCCCAGGTGCGTATCCCGGAATTCCAGAGCCTCTTTTCCGTTTTCTCTCCGATCCCCTGGATGTGTACAAAAGTATTTCGGAGCATTGCCATTCCTTCAGCTTATCGGGCTCGCCTGTGGCCTTTTGGGTCCGGTGCGTCTCCAAGGCAAGGCCGGACGGAGGCGCTGTAAGCAGCTTGAGGGGGAGCCGGGAGAGGAGGCAGCGGGACGGCAAAGACGGTTCGGAATACGAACGGGCAGGTTTCCAGCAAGGGGCCCCTCCCCCCATTCCCCGGTAAAAAACCTTTTTCTTCCTTTTCGATAGCCCTTAGTCAACTGGAAAACTTGGGCCTGCCATACTCCGTTGCGGTTGACGAAGCAAGCCCGTTAGGGCAAAATCCGGCCCATTCCGTCCCACGGCTTCATGCCCTGAAGCAAACCCGCCCCTTGAAAGGAGGCTCTTCATGAAGCTCTTGTCCATTGCACTTGCCGGCCTGCTGGCATTGGCGGCATCCGCCTATGCGGCGGATGCGCCTTCGTTGGAGGCCCAGGCCCGGGAGATCATGCAGAAAGTCCACGACCGTGACGACGGAAAGACCGCCGTCATGGAGCAGGAGATGATTCTGATCGATAAAAAAGGCGGCCAGCGTGTGCGCAGGATCAAGTCCTACGGCAAGGACTTCGGCAAGGACTCCTACTCCATCATGTTCTTTTTGGAGCCCGCCGACGTGCGGGATACCTCCTTCTTGACCTACGATTACGACCAGGAGGACAAGGACGACGACCAGTGGCTCTACCTTCCCGCCCTCAAGAAGGTGAAGCGCATCGCCAGCAAGGACAAGGACGGGAGCTTCATGGGCTCGGACTTCACCTACGGGGACATGACCAAGCGGGAGCTTTCCAAGTTCACCTACAAGATCCTCCAGGAAGACACGGTGAACGGGCAGAAGTGCTGGGTCATCGAGGCAACGCCGATAAATGACGACGTGGTGGACGAGTACGGATACACCAAGTCCATCGTCTGGGTGCGCCAGGACAACTTCGTGGTGATCCGGGCCAAGTTCTGGGAAAAGAGCGGCGGCAAGGTGAAGTACATGGACATGCCCAAGCTGGAGCTGATCAAAGGCATCTGGACGCCCATGGAGATCACCATGACCACCAAGAAGGGAAACAACACCGAGCACGCCACGGTTTTGAAGACCCTTTCGGTTACCTATGACGTGGATCTTCCGGACAGCGATTTCTCCACCACCCGCATGGAGAAGGGCCATTGATTGTAAGCCCGCATCCGGCCTTAGACGAAAGGTGCCTGCTATGACCAAGCTTTGCCGGACGGCCCTTCTCGGCTGCTTCGCCGTCGCACTTCTCCTGTTCGCGCCTTTGCGTGCGCCGGCTCAGGAATCCTCTCCTTCCCTCCTGGGAGGCTTTGACGAGGAGAGCCCCCTTGCCTCTTCGGAGCAGGCGAGCGGGGACGAGCAGGGGAAGACGCTGCCCGTGCGCCTTTCGGGTTATGCCCGGCTCTGCACCCTCTACGACTTCGGCCACAGCGCCCCGGACCCGGGCTGGACCGACTTCCGGGGCTTCCAGCGCCTGCGCCCGGAGCTTTTCGCGGAGCTCACCTTCGACCCCGCCTCCACCGTGCGCCTCAAGGCTTCGGGCAAGTTCTGGCACGACTTCATCTTCGACATCCGCGACAGCAACAACTATTCGCAGCAGTATATTGACGACATGGAGAACCGGGCCGAGCTCTGGGAGGCCTTTGTCCAGGCCTCGCCCAAGCCCGGCCTGGAGATCAAGGTGGGCCGCCAGATTGTGGTCTGGGGCAACTCCGAGAACCTGCGGGTGACGGATGTGTTAAACCCCCTGGACATGCGCGAGATCGGCATGACGGACATCGAGGACCTGCGCCTGCCCATCTTCATGAGCAAGGTGGACCTGGTGGTTTCCAAGGTCACGGCTTCGGCCTTGGCCATCCACGAGATCCGGTCCGATTGGGTGGACGCCTTCGGAAGCCCATACAGCCCCTACCCCTTTCCGCCGCCGAAAAGCGACGAGCTTTCCGACAGCATAGAGAACACCGGTTTCGGCTTTTCGCTTTCCGGCCGCTTCACGGGGTTCGACGCGGCTTTCTACGCGGCCGATTACTACGATCACACCTCCCACATAGCCGTGGCGCGGCCCATGCGGATTATTCCGGCCTTTCCCTTGCCGGTGATCATTCCTCCGGAGTATGAGCGGCAGTACTCCAAGCTCAACATGTTCGGAGGCATGGCCAACATCGCCGTGGGGAACACGCTTTTGAAGGTGGAGGCGGCGTTCAAGGACGGCTTCGAGTTCCTGCTCGTTCCCGGCCAGAAAAAAAGCCGCCTGGATACCCTGGCGGGCATCGAGTACTCGGGCATCACCGACACGGAGATCTCGGTGGATTACTCGGTCCAATACTATCTGGACTGGGAGCCCATCATGGCCTACACGCCGGAAGACATACGGCAGTCGGAAAGCTATCTGGCGGCCCGCGTAACCCACGACATGCTGCACGACACGCTGCACCTGACGGTGGTGGGGATGCTGATCGGCGACTGGGGGAGCGACGGCTGGTTCGCCCGCGCGCAAGTGGAGTACGACTGGACGGACGACTTCAGCACCATGCTGGGAGGAGTGCTCTACGGAAGCGGCGACATGAACCTGTTCCAGTACCTGGACGACAACGACCGGATCTTTTTGAACCTGAAATACTCCTTTTAGCAAGAGGCTATCGCAAAAAGCCATCAATGAGACGGGCAGACCCGCGCATGGGCCTGCCCGTCTCATTCATTGATGGCATATACGGCTTGAAGCCGATCTCTTCCTATATCTCCGCCTTGGGTTGCTTGCCGCCGTTCTCCATAAGGGCTTCCACGGGTTTCAAGCCGTAGGGGGTTCCCTCCTCGATGGCGGTGAGCACGGTTCCGCCGCCCGTGAAGAAGTAGTACTGGGCGGAGTCCATGGCGGCCAGGTAGAGGCCGGGGCTCAGGTTCTTGAATTCCTGGAGGGTGTCGCCGCCGCCGTAAAGCTTCTGGGCCGTGCGGTTTCCGTCAATGGTGCGGTCCAGCTTCTCGGAGCCTTCGGTGAAATGCGGCGTGAATCCCATGACCGCGTTCACGAAGATGGTCTTGGCGCCGGAGATGACATCCGAGACGCCGGGCGCGTCGAAGGACTCGGCGGCCACGTCCAGGAGATAGCCGTAGCTCTTTCCCGGTGCGAAGTCCTTGATGTTGATCTTGCGGTACTTTCCCTCCACCCGGCCTTCCAAAACGTCCGACTCCACCAGAACGGGCAGGTCCACGATCTTGCCCGCATTCCGGTCCTGAGCCACCAGGTCCTGGGCGGCTGTGATGTCCGACTCGCTCACGCCCTTGATCTTCACCCCGTACTTGGCGCAGAGGAAGGTGTTGTAGATGACGCCGCCCAGGATGAGGCGGTCCACCTTTTTGTAGATCTCGCGCAAGGGGCCGATCTTGGTGTCGTACTTGGCCCCGGCCACGATGGCCACGAAAGGCCGTTCCGGTTCCAGCACGTGCTTTAGGTTAGTGAGCTCCTTCTGCATGAGGAACCCGGCGAAGCTGGGCAGGTACTTGGTCACGTCGTAGGTGGAGGCGTGGGGCTGCCAGGAGCCGAAGGCGTCGTTCACGAACACGTCGGCCAGGCCCGCCAGCTGCACGGCCAAGGACTCCCGCAGGCCGTCCTTGGCCTCCTCCCCCGCGAACCAGCGGGTATTGGGCAGATAGATGCCGCCGATGCGGTGCTCTTTGAGATCCCGGATGTGCCAGTTGATGGAGGTGTCTATCTGGGTGATGCCCTTGACAGGGTCCGCAGGAAACTTGGGCACGGCGAACTTGGTGTGGAGCTTGCGCTCCAGGTAATCCACCACCGGAGCAACCGAAGAGTCGTCCGAGATGGTGATCTTGCCGGCCTTCTTGTCATAGGGCCGGCCCACGTGGGTGGCCAGGATGATGCGCCCGCCGCGCTCCACGATATTGTAAAGGGTGCCCAGGGTGGCGTCTATGCGGTAGGGGTCGTGGATGACGCCCTTCTTCACCACGTTGTGGTCCACCCGCACCAATACCACCTTGTCGCGCAGGTCCGCATCCTGGATCAGGGGAAGCCGGGGGTCGAGCTCCTGACGGTTCATGGATTTCTCCTTCAAAGGGGTGGGAAGTGATCTTTTGTTTTTATTTTAAAAACAAAACCGACGCAAGGTGGAAACTTGAGTACTGCCGACGTTGCTTTTAACCCGGTTTCCGCGTATTCTATCCGGACATGGCTTGAAGGGAAAAGGCTGTGATCATAAGTTGGATACGGTGAAGGCGCATGAGCTTTCTGCCTGCAAGGGCGTCCGCTACCGGGGAGCTTTCCCCGACGGATGAGGAGAAGCGGGACTTCGTTTGCTTCCTGGTGGAACGGACGAGGTATGCGCTTCCGCTGGAACGCGTCGAGCGCGTGGTCCGCATGGTGCTCATCACCCCCGCCTTGGACCGGCCCGACTGGATCGCCGGCGTGGTGAATGTGCAAGGGGGGCTGCTTCCGGTGGTGGACCTCCGCAAGCGCCTGGGCGTGCCGCGCCGCGAGCCGGAGCTTTCGGACCGCCTGCTCATCGTTTCCGGCGCCAAGGGCCTGTTTTGCCTGTTGGCCGACTCCGTGGAACGGATCATCCGCACCCCCAAGAGCCGGGTAGCGCCTTCCGGCCAGGAAGGCGAAGGACCCGGCCTGAGCCTGGCCCACATTCGCGACGAGTCCGGAATTGTGACCGTACTGAACGCGGACGGCCTGCTGTAAAACCCGAAAACGACTTGCTCGATACTGTTACGCTCATGGCGCCCTCCCCTCTTCCCGGAGATTTTTTCACCCGTTTTTTCCGCATGCTGGAGCGGCGCACCGGCATATCGGTAACGCCGCGGCAGAAAACGATCCTGAAAAAAGTTGTAGAGGAGAGGAGGGCATCCCTCTCGGACGCCGACCGGGAGGCCTATCTCTCGTCCCTCATGAACTCGCCTGTTTTCGGCGAGCTGTGGGAAGAGATCCTGGCCCATCTCACCGTGGGCGAAACCTACTTTTTCCGGGACGCCTCCCAGATGGAGGCGCTCCGCACCACCATCCTGCCGTCCATCATCGAAAGAAATCAGGACAAACGGGAGATCTCTATCCTGAGCGCCGGCTGCGCCACCGGCGAGGAGCCCTACACTCTGGCCATGATGCTGTCGGAGCTGGTTCCGGACCCCGGGCAATGGAATATCCGGCTTACGGCAACGGACATCAATCCCAAGATGATAGAGGCAGCTCAGAGGGCGCGCTTCCGGGAATGGTCTTTCCGCAACACCGAGCACAGGGTGCGGGCCAAGTACTTCAAACGGGAAAAGGACCTCTTTGCCCTGTCTCCCGAAATCGTGGATAAGGTCGCCTTCAAAAGGGTGAACCTGGTGGAGGACGACCTTCCCTCCCTTTTCCCCGGATTGGATCTGGCGTTGTGCCGCAACGTGGTCGTCTACCTGTGCGAGTCGGCCCGCAGGTCGGTGGTGAAGAAGCTCTGGCTAAGCCTGGGAGAAGGCGGCTGGCTCATTCTGGGGGCCAGCGAAGGCATGGCCGCACTGTCCCAGGACGACATGGCCATCCATTCCTTTCCCGGCGCCATCGCCTACAGGAAGCAGCACCAAGCGGAACGCCCCAGAAAAGGCCGCGCGGGAAAAGCGGAGGCAGCGCGAGGAGCCGCACGGTTCCAGCAGAATGTCATCCCGGAGCAGGAAAAGGGCGATTTTGTATGGCCCGACCGGATGGAGGCGACCCCACCGCAGACCGCCGTCCCGGAATCTACGGAAACGCAGTTGAAACAAGCTCCGCCGGTGCCTGAAGCGGAAGCTCTCCCCCAAGGGGAACAAGAAAAGCAGGGAAACGGAGTTCTCCCCGAAGAAGAGCCCGAGATCGGCGAGGTGCGGAGATTGGCGGACTCCGGCAAGGTCACCGAAGCATCCGCATTGCTGTCCGGAATCCTCAACAGGAACCCGGAGCAGGTGGAGGCCCATTTCTGGTCCGGCATCCTGGCACTGGCCCGCAGGGACATCCCGGCCGCGGCGGAGCATTTAAAAAAGACCATCTTCCTTTCATCCGGAATGGCCGTGGCCCACGGCCTGCTGGCGGACCTCTATCTCAAGGCGGGGATGCGGCGGCTGGCCCGGAGGCACTACGGGTGGGCCCTCTCCCTGGTGGAGGGAGCCGAGCCGGAAAGCATCGTATCCTTCTCCGGAGGCCTTTCGGCCCGGAGCATGGCGGAGCTTTTCCGAAAAAGCCTGACGGATATGGAAAGCTCCCGGCCATGAGACAAGGAATGGCAAAGACCCTGGCGATCCTGGGGGCCACCCTGGCCGCCTATATTCCCGCGCTTTCCTGCGGCTACATCTGGGATGACGACCTCTGGCTCCTCACCCGGAAGCTCGACTCCCTTTCTGACCTTGCGCCCTACTGGTTCCTGCCCGGCCACTTCCCCCAGTACTACCCCCTGGTGCACACTAGCTTTTTCCTGGAGGAGAAGCTCTGGGGGCTTTCCCCCGCCGGCTTTCACGCGGTCAACATCCTCCTCCACGGGCTTTGCGCGGTCTTGATTTGGAGGGTGCTTTTACGCCTGCGGGTACCGGGGGCGTACCTCTGCGGCCTCCTGTTCGCGCTGCACCCCATGTGCGTGGAGTCCGTGGCCTGGGTGACGGAGCGCAAGAACGTCCTTTCCGGTGTTTTCTTTTTCGCTTCCATCCTGGGCTGGACTCATTTTTTCGGCCTGGATGGAAAACCCTCCGAGCACAGGCCGCTGTGGTGGTTCGCCGGGTTTGCGCTCTTTGTTTGCGCGGTGCTGTCC
>JBFMHL010000055.1:0-9824 GCA_040753055.1 Thermodesulfobacteriota bacterium
GTTTTTTTTAAAAACCCCCCCCCACCCCCCCCCCCCCGCCCCCCCTCCTCCATCCCCCAAAAACTTTTCGTAGTATGGGCCGGGAGCCGCTTCCTCGCGCGAGGCCTCCGACTCGTCTGTCCGTGCAAGCGCTCTTTGTTTCATCGCTTGAAATGCAGGCGACGAAGAAGACAAAGGGCATCCCAATTTATAAATAGAGGTGAATGCAAGGCGTTTTTGCACGTCATTGCCAGCAAGACATTGCGGCATTCCCACGGAATCAAAGCTCAGGTTTCGAGAATCGGGAACAAGCGGATAGGTGATGAAAAATAGCTCATATGTTCGTAATCCTGATCCCGATGGGCGCTTACTTTGTCGTCTGGGTATTCGGCTTGAAGTGCATGATCAAATTCAAGAACTCCCTATACGAAAAATTTCCCAAGCAAACCCATGAGATTTTAGGCCCCAAGCGGATATTCATGAAGCCACACCACAGCATTTCCTTTTTCTGGAACAAGCGAATCAGGGGCATAACAAAAAGAGACCGCGAGCTTGAAGCGTTACGCGTAAAAGCTTCTAAATACATGATAGCCGTAGTGGTAGGCCCCTTTGCAGCCTTTGCCTTGACGCTGATCCTCGCCGTGTTGATTTCCTCCTGAATCCGTGACGTTGTTCTTCCTTAAAAGGAATGAGTCATAGCTCTTTGGCTTGCTGGCCGCCTCGCGCCCATGCAACGGTTTCTTTGGGAGGGGGTTTGGGGGGACCTTTTCTTTTCCCTGCAAGAAAAGGTCCCCCTAAAATCTTTAGCGCCTTTGTTTTTGGCCTTTTATACGTTCTTCATTCCCTGAAATAACGGCTCAGCTTCCACGCGGCCAGGGATAGGAGGAGGGCCAGGGTGAGGAGGATTCCGTAGCCGGAGAAGGTGAAGAGGCTTCGCCAACCGGAGTTTGCCCGTTTCAGGATTTCGAAGTCGGTCAAGAAGACCGTTTCGCAGGCGCCTTGCCCGGTGTCGCTGCGGGTTATGCTGGTGCCCCGTTCGAAGCCGCCGTTCTCGTTGTGGGAGTAGGAGCAGAGGAAGCCGGTGAAGTGGACCTGGTCCCAGCGGCGGGCGCGGGCGACTTGGCGGCTCGTCTCCTTGTTGTCCGAGAGCAGGTGGTTGTTGGAGAAGCGCTCCTTGTCGAAGCGGTTCCAGGCGGTGATGTCGTCGGTTTCGCAGAAGCAGGTCCAGGTGTCGCTGAAAAACTTGATCTTCCGCGCCACGTGCGTGCGGAGGTTGGGCCCCCACAGCACGCAGAGGTCCTTTACGTTCAGAAAGTCCTTCCAGAGCTGCCAGTGGTAGATGTCGGCCAGGCTGCCGGAGGTCTGGTAGGACACCACCATGCCCCAAAGCTCGTAGGTGTAGAGCGGAGTGATGGTGTAGGTGACTCCGTTCACGGTGACGGGAAAGGGCTCCCGGTCTGTCTTTATCTGGACGGGATCGCGCTGCAGGGCGGGCAAGGGGGAGTAGGAGCCGGGAAAGCGGTCCCGCATGACGAGGGAGAGCAGCCACAGCAGCACGAAGCAGCAGAGGCAGATGAAGAGCGCGCGCGGCAGGGGCCCGCGCCGGGGGGCGGGGCTGGCGAGCGTTTGGGAAACCCGGGGAAGGGATTCCTGGGCTCGTTTTGCATAGAACTTTCCGATGACCACGCCGCATCGGGGGCAGTCGGGTGCTTCCTCTTTTGTCTCGAACCCGCAGTTGGGGCAGCGCATGAGGCAGGGCCTCCTTTTGTCTGGCGGAACGGGATTGCGCGGGCATGGATGGGGGCAAAGATAACGGTATGAAAGGCGTGGAGCAAGGATTTTGGGAGAGGAAGGCCTGTGGCTGGGGAAGAAATGATGAGGGCCGCAATTTCCTGTCATCCGCAGCCTACTCGGCGAGAGGATGAGGCAGGAACCTTTTTTAATCTGAGCGGAAGATTTCCCCGAACTTGTTGGAAGCAGTCCGGTTATGAGGAAGCTGCGAAGGCCGGGGGGGCCTGACTATTGAACCTCATGCGCATAGCACGCCAGCAATGCATAATAGGTCGAATTCATTCGGCTTTCAGACGTCGGAAATTGAATAGTAACGCCATCTGGGAATTATTGTTAGAAGGGCCCTCACTCTCCTCCCTCCCCCGCTACACGGTTACATCGTTCATGCTACACAGCTAATTCCTCTTATAGCTCCCGATAGAAGCCGAATTTTCAAGCTCATTTTTCAAATGAGTCATCATGTCAACGACTATCTCTCGCATTTCATCATATTCCCTTGGGTCAACATAGATTTTTTCGCCATGAGCGATAGTATTCCTCCGACCCAGAAGCCGTGAATCAATAAACTTTTCTTTAGTTTCATATGGTGCATAGTCTACGCCGACACACCATAGGATTTCCTTTAAAACTTTTGAGGACAGATTTGATCTGGTGCTAAGACCATCTTTAAAGGGTAGCCTAGCCCGATTAGTTAGGCATGTCAGAAAAAAATTTGTAACTTTTCCATATTCAGAATAATTGTTAGTTTCGGGCAGAAAATTAATAGATGATTTAAGGGAAAGGGCTAATAAATTTGGATGTAACTGCTGGTTAAGTAAGCGTTGCATGGCGACATATTCAAGAAAATACTGAGTTGATAACTTTACAAAACCTTCCCAATGGGCATAAAGGAGTGCAACACTACATCTTCCCAAGACACGATCTCGCCGATTCATACCCGGATTACCAGGATTAGGTTGATCGATATAATACTTCAAATCAGATAATTCTTTCTTTCTCCATGCCAACTCAAAATTGAGTTTGTCTGAAAGATCATTCAAAGTTCTTATTGTCATTGCACAAACAAGTCCCGACCTAGAGGAAGTAAGCGAGGTAGGCGTGAATTTGCGCGAACGCCTGAACCAGACCATTTTTGGAATATAGGATTCTTATGAAGATCTTTGACTCGTTGTTGTGTTTCCTCTCTTGGTGGAAAATTTGGATAGTTATAACCTAAGCCACAAGCTATTACTTCGAAAGGGGATAATAAAAAGCCACCCTTAAACTGTCCATTAGTAAAGCGCCGAAAAGCTTCGCTCCCCAGAACGTCATAAATATAATCAAATGTTGACATAAAACAGGCTTCGCTACTACCCCAATCAAAATCTTTTTGTTGAGCCATTTCAATCATGACATCTGTCAGATATGATCCAACATCTGCAGAACGATCATACTTATCAAGATTTACATGTGAGAACACAAGAAAACGGAGAGCCAATTCCAGATCATATTGTTCCATTATATTATTATCGCTTAGAGCGATTGCATCCTGAAAAGGCTGATATTCAGATAGAGCCCTAAGACGATTATGGAAATTAGGATTAATCATTACCATAATACAATTTCGAGTTTCTTGCGCAGTTAAATTCGAACCTCCTGTATTTAAACGATTAAAAAGCTCGAATTTAGTAAATTCAGGGCTCTCTCGTAAAATAATGCTCACCGAAAGTTTTTCTCTTTTTACCAATAATCGCTGCTCGGGAGAAAATGACTTCTCTGGATTGTCTGGATTATTCCATTTCATCCCTTCGAGGGACGGAAGATATTTTACTTTATCAAGCGTTAGTTGGTCTATAGGCTTTCCACTTTCATCTCTTAATATTCCTGCTAATTCATAGATCGTTGATAGTCGTTGAAGTCCATCAATAATATCCCATACTCCATCTGGGCGCTGGCTTACAAAAATTGGCGGTATGGGTATCCCTAGAAGGATTGACTCAATAAGACTACTTTTCTGTGACGATTTCCAACGATAGAACCGTTGGAATTCTGGATGAATATCAATCTCGCCATTGGTATAAAGACTGATCCATTCACCTATTGACATTGCATATCCATCGGTTCTTATTTCTTTTCGCATTGCATCAATTTCATCATTTAAAGCCATAGTCTTCTCCATTAGTTAGCTGCGTAGGCTGGGTAGTTCAGACCGGGAGGTCACGTTCACCCAACAACAATATCCATCTAAAGATAGTAAGTCATTATCCCTTATCTGATAAAATTTCGCTAGGTCCAAAACCTCTCGGCCCACCGGTGAGAGTCCATTTTATTATGTCCTGTATTGTTATCCAATAACACAGGAAATGCAAAAGGCCAATTGAATAGCAAAAGTAAATGAAAGAAAGGCGTTTTCATAGGAAGGAAAGCGGCTCCTGGATTTCTGCCGAGCCTCCGTAGCGCCCCAGCCTCACACATCATTCTCGTCGCGCCATTGATCCAAATACCGCAAGGTGTTGGGCAGCTCACGGCCCATGATCATCAGGTGGTCGGACTCGGGCAGGTGCACATACCTTCCGTGCTTGTGCCGTTGTGCGGTCACGCGGGCGATGCGCGGATGCACCACCCGGTCCCGGCCCCCGCCGAACACGATCACCGGCGTGTCAATGGCCTGGAGATCCACCCGGGACGCCCGCCCGGGGTCCGCCCACCAGAACGCCATCTCCGTGTAGGCCCTGCCCGACTCCGTGCAGGACGTCTTAAACAGGGCAAAGGCCGTCTCCTCGGTCTGCTCGTTGGCCGCGCATGAACGGAAGGCGCTCCACTCCGGGAAAATGGGCTTTCTCCAGAAGCCCCATTGCAGGAAATGGTGCAGGAACATCCGCAGCGTACCCGGGTACAAGTTGAACATGCCCCATGCCGGCGCCGGCGCAAACAGGGCCAGGCCCCGGTGGGGAACCCGCGCCGCCACCAGCTGGGCCAGCAGCCCGCCCAGGGACACTCCGAAGATGAGGGGCGGCTCGTCCAGGCCCTTGGCCGTCTGCACCAGATCGTCCACGTAGTCCAGCAGGCTGGTGACGGCAATCTTCACCGAGCCCTCCAGGAGCGGGAGCTCGTGATGCCGCAGCGTGGGCGTGTGCACGCTGTAGCCGCGCCTTGCCATCTCCGGGGCCATCTCCGCCCAGGTGTCCGGGCCGTTTCCCCAGGTGCCGTGGATGAACAGCAGGTTTCCCCTTCCGGCCATATCCGCCTCCCAGGAAAGAGATAAGAAAAGGAACACAGAGGATACGCCAAAAAACGGGAAGGAAGAAGGGAAAAGTATACCGTCGGCTTTTGAAGCGACTTAAGGCAAGGGTGCAGCGCCATAGGGCTTTCTCGAGCCGCTCCTGGCTTTTTAGCTATTGCCCCTCTTCCGGGAACGTGGTAGGACAAAAGCATCCAAGCAGTTCCCTCCGCAAGAATTCGCCCCTTCCGAAACACAAAAAACATGCCCGGGTGGTAAAAACGTCCAGGGGATACCTCTGCGCCCGGGCCGCCCCGGCAGGCAGAAACCGGGGCCTGTGAATGTACAGGCCGAAAAACGCTCGCAAGGAGTGGCTTAATGAAAAAAGGCATCATCTATCTGGCTGCTGCACTGTCGCTGTTCCTCGCCTCCGGGGCCCTGGCCGCGGAGTGGGAGTGGGTCAACCCCCTCCCCCACGGCAATGCCATGCGGGACGTGTTCGGCCTGCAAAACGGAAAACGCTACGCGGTGGGAAACGGCGGAACCGTCATGGCCAAGGACGGCTCCGGCCCTTGGACCGTGGTCCGGCACGGCCTGGGGACCGACGACCTCTTCGCCGTATGGGCTTCCGATGGCGGGAGCATTTTCGCGGTAGGCAGGACGGGCGCCATCTACCGCTTCGACGGGAGCGCATGGACCAAGACCGTCCTGGGGATCGGGGCTAATGAGATCTACGGGATCTGGGGCTTGTCCGGGACGGATGTCTATGTCATCGGGTCGGCCGGCTTGGTCTACCACTTCGACGGCGGGTCCTGGACCCAGGTGGTCCACGGGCTAGGGACTCCGATCCTGACCTGTATCTGGGGCTCCTCCTCCACGGACCTCTACATCGGGAGTCAATCCGGAAAGATCTGGCATTATAACGGCAGCGGCTGGAGCGACGTGGCCCACGGGCTGGGCGCCTTGTGGCTTTACGACGCCTGGGGAACCTCCGCCAGCAACATCTACTTCCTGGCCCAGAACAGAGTCTGGCACTATGACGGCAGTTCCTGGACCTCCTTCACCAACTTCCTCTTCGACCCCGGCATGAGGAGGCTCTGGGGCACGGCCCCGGACTCGTTCTACGCCACCGGAAACAGCAACGTTTATCGCTTCTCCGGCGGCGCATGGTCCATCGCATTCCCGGAGACGGGCCTGGGCATCTGGTGCTCCGCCGACGACGACATCTATCTGGCCGGAGATGCGCACGTCTTGAAACATTACGACGGCAGCGCGTGGCAAAACGAGTTCAGCAGCATCGTATACAGCATCCTGAGCTCCGTCTGGGGGCTCTCCGAGTCCAACATCTACATCGTGGACTGGGACGGCCAGGTGCTCCACTACGACGGGACCTCGTGGACCGTGGTCTATGACTGCATGTCGCTGCTCAAGGCCGTGTGGGGGCCGACGGCGGACAACATCTACGCGGCGGGCGACAACCCCGCCTTGATCCACTGGAACGGCAGCAGCTGGGCGACGGTGGACGAGGTCTCGGCCGGCTTCGGAAGCTTAAACGACATCTGGGGCACCTCCGCCTCGGACGTTTACGTGGTGGGCGACGAAGGCAGGGTCCTGCACTACAACGGCTCCGCATGGAGCGAACAGACCATCGGCTTCCCTACCTACTTCCGGGGGGTGTTCGGCTTCTCCAGCACGGACGTGTGGATCGTGGGGACGTCGTTCAACGCCTACCACTGGGACGGGACATCCTGGAACGAATCGCCCATGGGCGACATGCTCCATGACGGCAACTGCGTCTGGGGCACCTCGTCCAGCAACCTCTACGTGGGCGGCGCTTACCTTTCCCATTTCGACGGGACATCCTGGACCGACCTGGACTTGGGCCCGGACTCGGTGGGCTGCACCTACTCGAAGATCTGGGGCAGCTCGGCGTCGGATATCTATGCCGCCACCCGGAGCGGCAGGATCTTCCATTACGACGGGACGTCCTGGAGCCGGAAGGATTCCCTGCGGACCAGCAACGTCCTCCTGGGGCTCTGGGGCTCCTCGGCGTCCAATATTTACGCGGTGGGAGAGTATACGACCATTCTGCGGCTCTACGTTCCGCCCCCGCCGCCCTGCTTCATCGAAAGCCTGTTCCCGGTGCCCGAGATCAAGTAAGGGAAAGCCCGCTAAGGCTCGGAAAAAAGACGGGGGAACCCTTTCCTTCACCGGAAAGAAGGGGTTCCCCCGATTTTTTGCGGTTATGTTTTCGTCTGCGGCCCGCGTTTCCGCGGCAACCGCTATCCCAGCCGCCTGTTCAGCTCCTCCATCACCTTTCTTGCCGCCACCGGCACCACGGTGCCCGGTCCGAAGATGAGCGACGCGCCGTTTTCCCGCAGGAAGTCGTAGTCCTGGGGCGGGATGACGCCGCCCACCACGATCATGATGTCGCGGCGGTCCAGGCGGGTGAGCTCGGAAATAAGCTTGGGCAGGAAGGTCTTGTGGCCGCCGGCGAGGGAGGACATGCCGATGACGTGGACGTCGTTTTCCACGGCCTGGGCGGCGGCCTCCTCGGGGGTCTGGAACAGCGGCCCGATGTCCACGTCGAAGCCCATGTCGGCGAAAGCTGTGGAGATGACCTTGTAGCCGCGGTCGTGGCCGTCCTGGCCCAGCTTGGCCACCATGATGCGGGGCCGCCGGCCTTCGCGCAGGGCGAAGTCGTCTGTCATCTTGCGGACGGCATCCATTTCCTCTTCCTCGCCGAACTCGGAGGAGTAGACTCCGGACACGGATTTTATCATGGCTTTGTGCCTTCCGGCGACCTTTTCGATGGCCAGGGAGATCTCGCCCAGGGAAGCGCGGGCACGGGCGGCGGCCACGGCGAGTTCCAGCAGGTTGCCGGCGCCGGTGTCCACCGAGTTGGTGATGGCGGAGAGGGCCGCCTGGGCGCGGGCCTCGTCGCGGTTCTTGCGAAGCTCGGAGAGCCTTCTCAGCTGGGCGTCGCGCACCGCGGTGTTATCCACGGTGAGGACCTCCATGGGGTCTTCGCGGTCGGGGCGGAAGCGATTCAAGCCCACGATGGTTTCCTTGCCCGAGTCAATGCGGGCCTGGCGGCGGGCGGCGGCCTCCTCGATGCGCATCTTGGGCAATCCCGTCTCGATGGCCTTGGCCATACCGCCCAGGGACTCGATCTCCTGGATGTGGGCCCAGGCCTTGCGGGTGATCTCGTCGGTGAGGGCTTCCACGTAGAACGACCCGGCGTAGGGGTCCACCAGCTTGGTGATGCCGGTTTCGTCCTGCAGGAAGAGCTGGGTGTTGCGGGCGATGCGGGCCGAGAAGTCCGTGGGCAGCGCGATGGCCTCGTCCAGGGAGTTGGTGTGTAGGCTCTGGGTGTGGCCGATGGCTGCGGAAAGGGCTTCCAGGCAGGTGCGGGCCACGTTGTTGTAGGGGTCCTGCTCGGTCAGGGACCAGCCCGAGGTCTGGGTGTGGGTCCGCAGGGCCATGGATTTGACGTTTTTGGGGTTGAAGCTCTTGATGAGCTTGGCCCAGAGCAGCCGCCCGGCGCGGAGCTTGGCCACCTCCATGAAGTGGTTCATGCCCGTGCCCCAGAAGAAGGACAGGCGCGGGGCGAAGTCGTCCACGTCCATGCCGGACTCCACGCCCACCTTCACGTACTGGTAGCCGTCGGCCAGGGTATAACCCAGCTCGATGTCGGCGGTGGCTCCGGCCTCCTGCATGTGGTAGCCGGAGATGGAGATGGAGTTGAACTTGGGCATCTCCTTGGCCGTGTATTTGAAGATGTCCGCGATGATGCGCATGGAGGGCTCGGGCGGGTAGATGTAGGTGTTGCGCACCATGTACTCTTTGAGGATGTCGTTCTGGATGGTGCCCGTAAGCTTTTCGTGGGACACGCCCTGCTCCTCGGCGGCCACGATGTAGTAGGCCAGGATGGGCAGCACCGCGCCGTTCATGGTCATGGAAACGGACATGCGGTCCAGCGGGATGCCGTCGAAGAGGATCTTCATGTCCAAGATGGAGTCCACGGCCACGCCGGCCTTGCCCACGTCGCCCACGACCCGGGGATGGTCGGAGTCGTAGCCCCGGTGGGTGGCCAGATCGAAGGCGATGGAGAGGCCCTTCTGGCCCGCGGCCAGGTTGCGGCGATAGAAGGCGTTGGACTCCTCGGCGGTGGAGAAGCCCGCGTACTGGCGCACGGTCCAGGGCCGGACCACGTACATGGTGGGGTAGGGCCCCCGCAGGAAGGGCGGAATGCCCGAGAGGAAGTCCAGGTGCGTGAGCCCGTCCAGGTCCTTCCTGGTGTAGAGCGCACGGATCGGAATCTTCTCGTTGGTGATGAAGTCCTCCTCCACCGCCTTCCTGGCGGCTGCGGAGAGGGTGCCTTTCCATTGGGCGAGGTCCGCGGGAGCGGCCTCGTTTTGATAGGGCACGGCGGCGAAGTCCACGGCGGCACGGGTTCCGGAGCCGGAGCCGCCGGCGGAGGCGGCAGGGGCCGGGGCCGCGTCCGGGGCCACACCCAGGGTTTTCTGGAGGTCGGAAAGCTTCTGCAAAACGTCCGCGCCCAGGAAGATATAGTCGTCCATCCCGGCGTCGCGGTAGGCCTTTTCCAGGTCCGGAGCGGGGCGGCCCGCGAGCATCACGAAGGCGCCGGGCACGGCTTTTTTGAGTGCAGGAATGAGCGCCGGAACCAGCTCGGGATAAGTGGCGTCCGTGGAGCAGACAACGGCGGCCTTGGCTCCGGACTTCTGAAAGGCCTTGGCAGCCTCGGCCACGTCGGCAAAGCCCTTGGGGTAGACAACGGAGAAGCCGCCCACCTGAAAGAATCCCGCGGAGACATCGGCCCGGGCCTTGTGCT